>JBMLRS010000671.1:0-9597 GCA_049240905.1 Elsteraceae bacterium | reverse complement strand
GGAAACATCCAACATTCCAGGGCGAAGCGGTCCTTGGTCATCGACGGCGTCGCGTGGGTGCGGTGGACATGAGTGTGGTTGAAGAGAAAAGCGTCGCCCGGAAGAAACTCCGGGACCCAGGCGTTCTCAGCGCCCAGGGTCCCGTAGACCGTCATTTCCGCGATCTCCCAGGAGACCATGGCGTTGGGGCCTCCGGCCGGCAACAGCCGGTCGACGCGCTGCGGGAAGACCTCCATGGAAGGAGCGTCGACGCCGCAGGGGTCCAAGGCGATCCAGCAATTGATCGTCTCGGCGTCCTCGCCGCCCAGGAAATTGCCGTCCTGATGGAAGACGCGCGGGATGGTCGAGCCGCGCTCTGAAAAACGCAGGGACGAGGCGTTGGCGGAGAGGCCGATCGGCGCGTCGAAATAGGCCTCAACGCAAGGGCGCATGCGGCTGCCCGACAAGATGGGGACGAGGGACGCGGCGGCCAGCGGACAGGAGGAGAGGATCAGGCTGCCGAAATCGCGGAAGCCCTTCATCAGCTTGCGCGACTCTCCATAGGCGTCCGGCGCGACGTAAAGGTCCTCGAAAGGCGCGCCGCCGGCTTCCGTCTCCTGGTAGGCGCGGTCGTAGATCTCATAGGTCTGCGCCGCGATCGCACGCATCTTCAGCACGTCGGAAAGGCCGATCAACCCCCGGACCAGCAAGCAACCGCGCCGCCGCATCATCTCGCCGAACAGCGACGGGGTGAGGTCCTTGGCGCTGATGATCGGATGGTGCGTCAATTGAGCGTCTGGCGTCATGAATCTCGATTGGGTCGGCGTTCGCGATAGATCGCTGCGATCCTTGTCCGCGACGCTGACGTTAAGCCGGGTCGAACCCGCGCGTCCGCACCGGGCCGTCGCCGTTCGGCGGCTGGCCGTCCAGGATGCGTAACGAAATCTGGGTGCGGAAATAGGCCGCGTTCTTGAGCAGCTCCCCCTGGGGATCCTCCATCACCGTGCGCTCAAGCACATGGACGGCGTCCACCTCCCGGCCGATCTCGTGATAATGGTAGCCAAGGGTGCGCAGAGCGAAGTCGCAGTTCGGATACTCTTCGGCGATCGCCTCCAGCGCGCGGGTCGCCTCGTCGATCTTGCCTTCCAGGATCATTTCCTGCGCGGCCTCGACCAGACCCGGGGGCGAGGCGCGATCTAGCCAAGCCATACCAGCAACTCCTTGCGGTAGCGTTCCTTGATCGGGAACATCCAGCACTCGAGCGCGAAGCGATCCTTGGTCATCGTTGGCGTCGCATGGGTTCGATGGACATGGGTGTGGTCGAACAGGAAGGCGTCGCCCGGCCGGAATTCCGGAATCCACGCGTTCTCCTTGCCCAACCTTCCATAGACGGTCGCTTCATCGATCTCCCAAGGCACGATCGACCCCTCTTCGCCCGCGGGCAGCAGCTCGCCGACGCGCTGGGGATAGACCTCCATCGAAGGGGCGTTCACGCCGCAGGGATCCAGGGCGATCCAGCAATTGATCGTCTCGGCGTCCTCGCCGCCCAGGAAGTTGCCGTCCTGGTGGAAGACCCGGCGAACGGTCGAGGCGCGCTCGGATAGGCGCACGGAGGACGAGTTCACCGACAGGCCGATCGGCGCGCCGAAATAATCCTCGACGCAGGGCCGCACGACGCTGTGCGACAGGATTGGAATGATCGACCCCGCGGCCATCGGACAGAAGGACAGCAACAAGCTCCCGAAATTGCGAAAATTCCGCATCTCGCTGCGGGAGGCGACATAGGCGTCCGGATGAAGATAGTTCTGTTCCGCCGGCGGGGCGCCGTCCTTCGTCGCTTCGTAGGTGGCGTCGTAGATCTGATAGGTTTCGGCTGCGATGGCGCGCAGCTTCAAAGCGTCGACCATGCCGAGCAAGCCGCGCACCATCACGCAGCTGTGCCGGCGCATCAAGGTTTTGAACAGCGGCGAAGTCAGGTTCTTCGCCTCGATGATCGGATATTGGGTTTCTAGAGCGTCAAGCATTGTTCGCCTCGTTCACTCGGTACTTTACATCAAGCCGCGTCGATTGCGTGAATTACTCCTACATGGCCTCCAACCCGCGCCGGATCGCCTCGATGGCCAAAGGCGTCGCCGCCATGTTGAGATGGCAGCTGTCCATGAAGTAGCGTCCGTCCGATCGGAGATCCGGGCCGATCATTTCGTCAAAGATGGAGATGACGGGAACGCCCAGCGGAATCATGGTCTCGCGCAGCGCGGCGATGAAGCTCCGCGTGGCGGCGTTGCGCTCCACTTCGGTTCCGACTGTCGGAAACATGTGGGGGTAGGGACCCTCGTCCGCGCGTGAGGCGGGAGGGGCCCAGATCATGGTGCGAAAGCCTGCGGCCTGAGTGGTCTCGACCGCGTGGCGATAGGCCTCGACGCAATCGGCTACGATCGACTCGACCGGCCGCCCCTGCTCCCCGGCCTGATTGAGCACATGATTGCGCAGATCGATCTCGCCGAACGACAGCATCAGCGTCGACCCCTTCACGAGCGACTTGCTGCGCAGGAAGTTCTCCAGCTTCTCGATCCCTTGCTCCGACGAGCCGCGTCGGTTCAAGGAGTAGGCGAGCGCGGAGGCGATGTAGTAACCGCTGACATGAGGCAGAAGCTGGGGCGAGGGTTCCGGCCAGACGAACTGAAAGCTGTGCGCTCCGCTGAAGAAGGACGCGTGGCTGTCGCCGACGCAAATGACCGGCGCATGACGGCGGAACGCCTCGCACCTCTCGAAGAGCGCCTGCCATTGCGCCGACGCCTCCGCCGTGCTCGGGCAATTGAACGGGCGCGTGATCGGAGCCGCCGGATGCCCGTAGGCGGCGAGGCAAATGTCTGAAACCTCCAGCATCGTCTTGTATTCGAGCGAGAGGGGGTCAAAGCGCCCGCCATGCTCGCGCACGACGTCGAGGGCTTCAAGATAGCGCCCTCGACCGACGAGCATCAGCGCGATGTTGGCCCAGAGATGTTTGTTGAGCTCGGGCTTCGCCTCGATGATGGATTTGTAGTAGCGGATCGACTCGTCCGTGTTTCCGGACATGCGCAGAAGATGCGCGTGAAAGCTGATCAGCTGTTCTTCGTCCGGCGCGTTGGTCGCCGCCCGCCAGCTCAACGACACCGCCTCATCCAACTCGTTTCGCGCAAGCAGCCGAGAGGCCAAACAGACGGCGGCGTAGGCCTGGTGGCGCGTGTCGTCGTAAGAGTCGGCGGCTTTGCGCAATGCGATCAACCCGCCCTCGGCGTCTCCGGCCTGTTCGCGCGCCATGCCCAGATAGTAAAGGTCTTTGGCCCCGCGAACCACGCCGTTCTCCGTGGTTTCGGACGGTGGGTCGTCAGTCAACGCCATAGGCGCCACGGGCCTCTGATATCTCGGTCATCTTTTGCGAAAACAGGGTCCAGTCATCCTCGGCGGCGATCGACGCCCAGATCGCTTCAATCTCATCATATAACAGCGAGCATGGTTTTTCGCGTTTGAAGTAGGGGTGGTCAAGCCCTGCGTCGGGGCGCGGCGCTCTATCGCCGAGCGCGGCCTCGAAAGCGGCGAAGGCGGGGCCGGCGTAGAGCGAGCCCTGCGGGCCGGAGCGGGCGCGCGAGGCGCTGACCCTGCCGCCGCGCCAGTCGAACACCGCCTGTTCGAACAGGGCCCCTGACTCGTGCAGGAAGCTGAAGAACGCCTTGGCGAGCTGGGTGTCCGCGGCGTCGTCGAGCCGCTCCACGCCAAGCCGACGGGTGAGCGCCTCCTGGAACGAGTCTGCGAAGAGCGCGTCATAGCGCTCCAAGGTCTCCTGCAAGGGCTCGATCGGGCAGATCGGCAAGAGGCACTCCGCAAGGCGCTGCAGGTTCCAGAGCAGCGAGGCGGGTTGCCGGCCGAACGCATAGAGGCCGCCTTCGTCGAAATAGGCGGCGGTGAAGCGTGGATCGTAGCGCGGCAGGAAGCGATAGGGCCCGTAGTCGAAGCTTTCGCCGGTGATCACGGTGTTGTCGGTGTTCAAGACGCCATGGACGAAGCCGGCCGCCATCCATTGCGCCCCCATGCGCGCAATGTTGCGGCAGGCCTGAGCGAAGAAGGCCGCCGCGCGCTCCGCAGTCTCCGGCCGCTCCGCTTCCGGCATGTAGCGCCGGACGCAGTGATCCACCAGCGCTGCGATCCGGTCGGCCCGGTTCTCCGCCCGCTGACGTTGAAAGGTGCCGATTCGGACATGGCTGTGACTCAGCCGGGTCAGGACTGAGGAGCGGGTCGGGGAGGGTTCGTCCCCCCGCACGAGGGCCTCGCCGGTTTCGAACAGGCTGAAGCTTTTCGAGGTGTAAACGCCGAAGGCCTCCAACAGTTCGGTCGCCATCACCTCGCGCAGGCCGCCCTTCAAAGTGAGGCGGCCGTCGCCGAACCGGGAGTAGGGGGTCTGGCCGCTGCCTTTGGTTCCGAGATCGAGCAGCCGGCCTTGGCCGTCGTGCAGCTGGGCGAACAAGAAGCCGCGCCCGTCGCCGATCTCCGGGTTGTAATGGCGGAACTGATGCCCGTGATATCGCAGCGCCAAGGGCTGTGGGAAGCCGTCTGGCAAGGGTTCGAAGCGCGCGAAATGGGCCTCCCACTCCGTCTCGGTCAGGCTGGCGAGCCCGACCCGCGCCGCCCAGCGTTGATTGCGCCAGCGCAGCCGATGCATCGGAAAGCGCGCCGGCTCTACCGGATCGAAGAAGCCGTCGCCAAGATCCGCATGGGCGAGGGAAGGGCGGTACTGGTTGTCAACGGGCATTGCGAAATCCAGAGGGCGGCGCGGGACGCCGCGGTTCTACCGCATCAGCAGCGCCATGTCGTCCCGAAGCCACAGGCTGTCGCCGAACAGGACGCAACTGGCGGGCGGCCGTCGCCGCATCAGCGCGATCGCGCAGGAGGGGCCGGAGGTTCCGTTGCCGACGAAATGGCCGCCCTCCGCCGCCACGAGGCAATCGATCAGCAGTTCTTCGCCGAGCTGGCGTCCGGCGTCTCCCGGCGCGGCGTGGACGCCAAGCCCGTCCGCGCGTCGAACCGCCTGGGTCATCGCCACCCGCGCGCCATAGCGCGCCGTGAAGACGTCGGCGCAGCGCGTGTCGTCCGTGGCGAGAAACAACCGGGTCTCAGGACGCTGGAGCATCCGGTCGGCCCAGATCAGATAGGAGTCCATCAACCGGTCGTTATTCGCCACCTCCTCGTTCTTGTCAGTGCCGCGCACATGAGCCGAAACGAAGGGGGCTCCGCCGAACTGTTGGGCGATCACCGCGTCCGCGGCGACCCGGATCGCCGGCCTCGCTCGGAAGTGATCGGTCAGAAGGGATCGGGCCAATTCTCCTACTGTGAGGTCGCGCAGCGGGTGCGACCACGGGATCCAATCCGCGATGTCCGCGAGCGGCGCGTAGCAGGCGGCGATGACCAGCGTCTCGCGCCGGGCGAGAGTGGTCAAAGGATCGCATCCGCTCTTCGAAGCGACGCTCGCCGGCGGCGGATCCAGCGGCCAATCCGACGGCCAGCGATCTTCGATCGCCGCCAGCTCCTGCAGCGAAACGGGGGCGATTGGCTCGAAGAACTGGCCGAACGCGTCGCCCTGGCCCAGCTCCGGCCCGCGAAAGCGGCTTGCGGCGCCCCAATGCACGATCGGCGTGCGGCCAGTGACGGCCGCCAAGAGAAGCGCGCCCAGGACGTAGGCTCCGTCCGCCCAGAAACCGGCGCCGAAGGCCGGGATCAACAGAAACTTGCCAAGGTCTGGGGGCGCGTCGCGGTCGCGCCAATCGGTCAGACCGAGCAGGTCGGCGACTTCCGCGCGAATGGGCGCAGCCTCGGCGGCCCTCGCGGGGGTGGCGGCGAGCAGGCGCGCGGCGCTGTCGGCGCGCCAGAATTCGCCAGCCGCGAGGGCGTTCCGCGCCAAGCGCGCAAGGTCGATCGGAGGAGCGGTCATGCCAGCGATCTTGGCGGCGCGCGGCCGCCGCCGCAAGCCGCGCAGGGGGAAAGCAGGAGAGGGGCGCGAGAGCTGGAACCTGGCCTGCGTTCATCGAACTTTAACAAGTCTCATGCACTCGTCCGTCCGGCCGTTGGCTCAAGGCGACGGGGCTCGGCGCCATAGCGCGCGAACTTTTGCAATGGCTCATAAAATATCGTAGGCCGATGTTTCTATAGGGATAAGGCGGCGATGGCCGTTGCTGCTAGACGGAGGAGAGCAGGCGGGAAGGGTGGCTGATGTTTGAGACAGCTTGCTGATAATTTAATTTAAGAAACTGTCTCTTTGGTGTTGATTTGAATGAAAAAAACTGTTTCACTTCGATGCGTGGTATAGGAGCGCGTTGTAGTGACGTGGAATCTAGCCGCCGCCCGATTGGGCGATGTGCTGGAATTTGCGTCACGCGGTGGGGTGCAATTCCCCTGAGCGACGCGCGAAGGAATTGAGGCGAAGGGCGATGAAGCAGGTGGACGCAGGGCGCAGGGGCGCCGCGTCGGCGTGGGAAAGATGGAATTCCTCGGCTTGAGAGATTAAGCCTGACGGTATAATGGGGCGCTTTATGGAAGTCACTTTGGGTCAACGCTTTGCGGATTTCGCGGCCATGTTCTTCATGGGCGTGTTTTCGCTTGGGCTGTTGGCCTATGTCGGCTACGGCGAGGCCGCCCATAAATATCCTAAGTTCGAAGTGGAGAAGGTGACCGCGCAGGCGCGGCCAATCCAGTTCGCGATCGAGAAGTATTTAAGCGCCGGCATACCGCTGCGCGATTTCGCGGGGTTCGAAACCCTTAGCGCGCCGATCGTGAAGGTGGATCCGGCGATCGAGGGCATGACCGTGGTCACGCGCGCTGGTTTGGTGGCGTTCGAAAGCGGTCAGCGCGGCATCCCGATCGACATCGAGGCGATCAAGGACAGCGGCAATTCAGACAGGAAGATTCTGATCGACGCCGCTTTCACCCAGGTCGTCCTGCCGCTGCGGTCGCGTTTCGGGTTCGGCGGCAACCTCGTCGTCCATATCCCGAACGCTTATGTCAGCGACCAGGTTCACAAGGCCACCCGCTTTCTGCCATGGGCGGCTGCGATCGGCTCGGTCGCGCTGGGTCTGTTCGGGGCGTTGGTCGCGGGCAAATCGAGCGAGTGGCGTTCGCGCTGGGACAAGGTTGCGTTCATCGCGATCTTCTTGGCTGTCGCCGGAACGGTCGTCGGCGGGCTCGCCAATCTCTATTCGGCCGGCGTCCAGTCCAAAGCCGTCGGGCTCGGCGGCGCGCTGACCGAGCGCGTGAGCGCGATCTACGACATGGGCCTGGCGCTGGACGATCTAGAGGGGCTGGACCGAACCTTCGCCGAATATCGGCGCTCCTTCCCGGAACTGCGCACGATCGCAATGATTGTCGATGACATCGTGCTGATCCACACCGATCCCGCCGCCGTGGGCAAGAAATTGACCCCCGACAGCAGCGCCTTCGGCGTGTTCACGGAAGTCGACGACATTCCGAACCTGAACGTGAAGGTCTATGTCTCGATCCCGCATGAAGTGGTGTATCTGGCGGTCGGGCGCAGCGCCAAGACCTTCGGCGTGCTGCTGGTCGCCTCCGGCTTCATGGCCGGCCTGTTCTTCCAATTGGGCGGCGCTTTGCGGCGCATGCGCCAATCGCTGGCGACTGATGAGACCGACGGACGCAGCGCCGTGGAGGCGATCAAGCCCGCGCTGTTCATGGGCTTCTTCATCGAGAACCTAGCGGTCTCCTTTCTGCCGCAGCTGATGCAGAAGAGCGCTGAGGCGAGCGGTTTGCCGCCCTTCATGGTCTCGACCATGTTCATGGCCTATTTCGTGACCTTCGCCCTGTCGCTGGTGCCCGCGGGCATTTACGCGGCCAAGCATGGTCCGACGCGATTGATCTTCGCTGGCGCCTTGCTGGTGGCGGTCGCCGCCGGCGCGATCGCGCTGTCGACCTATTACCCCGTGATCATCTTCTCTCGCCTGCTGTCGGGGCTTGGGCAAGGTTTGCTGTTCATCGGCTCGCAGTCCTACATCCTGGCCTACGCCGCCGCCGACAAGCGCACGCAGAGCGCAGGCATCATCGTCTACACCTTCAATGGCGGCATGCTGTCCGGCATGGTGATCGGGGGCTTGATGGTCGGCTATGTCGGCTCGAGCGGGGTTTTCATGCTCGGCGCGGGCATGGCGCTGTGCATCGCGCTCTACACATGGCTGCTGGTCGCCCCGCCGAAGATGGCCGCGCGCGACGAAACCTCGGTGATGCGCTCGCCCAAGGCGATCCTCGGCGTGTTCCGAAGCGGCGGCTTCGTCTGGACCACGCTGTTGGTCGGCATACCCGCCAAGGCCGTGCTGACCGGCGTGATCATCTTCGCCATGCCTCTCGTGCTCTCCGGCATGAAGCTGGAGCAGGAGGACATCGGCCAAGTTATCATGTTCTACGCCCTTGGCGTGTTGATCTCGAGCCATTATGTTTCGCGCTACGCCGACAAGTTCGGAAAGATCAGGAACATCTTGGTGATTGGATTGAGCTTGAGCGGCGTCGGCATGGTGATCATCGGCAGCATCGGCTGGTCGGGCTTCGACGCGGACGCCTTTGGCCCGGTCATCGTGACCTTGGTGCTTCTGGCGGGCACTTTCATCGTGGGCGTCGCCCATGGCTGCATCAACGCCCCGGTGATCACGCACATCGCCTCCACCAGCGCCGCGCAGCGCTTGGGCGAAGCGCCAGTGACCGCGTTCTATCGCTTCATTGAGCGCATCGGGCATATCGCCGGCCCGCTGGTGGTCGGCCAACTATTCTTCCTGAGCAATCAGTCGCCGCTGGTGATAGCGTGGCTGGGCGTGATCATGCTCGCCTTCGCCATCCCATTCTGGCTGCGCCGGGACGACGCCAAGATCGAGGGCGCAAAAACATGAAGCGGCTGTTTGCGATATTGGTGTTCTGCGCGGCGGGACTGTTCGCCACCGGGGCTTCCGCCCAACAAATGACGCCGATCAACAATTGGTTTCGGGTCACGGCGGACACTCTGTTGCTTTGGCAGATCACCGAGGTCGAGGCCAATCATCTAAAGATCGAGTTGAAGGCGAACTCGACCGCCAAGCGACGCCGGATCGCCGTGATCTATCCGCGACTGTCCTCAGCTTACGACATCGCGATTTCGACCATTCTGGAAACTTTTCAGCAGGCCGATCAGAACATCGAACTGGATGTTCGCAACTTCCGCAACGACGATAAGCTCGCCGCCGCAGTGCTGAAGGCGTCGCTGGAGTCGAAGCCGGACTTGATCCTGGCGATGGGCTCGGAAGCGGTCGATTACGTGTTCGATAACTACAAAGCCGGATCCATTCCGGTGGTCACGGTCTGCGCCAAGGACCCCGTCTCGCTCGGTCAGATGCCCAACTATGAGGTAGGCAGCGGCACCAACTACGCGTTCACCTCGCTGAACATGCCGGTTGAAGTTCAGCTGGCCTATTTGCTGGACGTGAAGCCGAACCTGAAAAACATCTCGATCCTGGTTGATTCGCGCAACACCAGCGCGATCGAAACCCAGGAGCGACCGATCGCGGAAGCCGCGCGGCGCAAGGGCGCAACCGGTGAAAACTTGCTGAAGCTACTCGA
>JBMLRS010000670.1:0-4893 GCA_049240905.1 Elsteraceae bacterium | reverse complement strand
GCATTCGCCGGAGCGGACGTTGATCGAGGTGAAGGTGCGCAGGTTGTTGCGCACGAGGTGGATATGAACCCCGCCGGCCGCCAGGATCATCGGGATCGGCGCGCGGTTAGGCCCGGTCTGACGATCACTGAGGATCAGGTGCGCGGCGCCGGCGCGCGTCGCGTCCTCCGCCTCGCGCCGCACGCGGACCAGCGCGTCGCGCAAGGCGGTGGGGCCGCCGTCGATGGGGAAGGTGCAATCGATCTCGGCCGCCGCATCACCCATATAGCGCTGCATCGCCTTGAATTCGGCGGTGGAGAGGATCGGCGAGTTCAACTGCAACAGACGGCACTGGTTCTCGTCTTCGTCGAGAATGTTGCCGAGGTTGCCGAGGCGCGTGCGGATGGTCATCACCCGGCGCTCGCGCAGGCTGTCGATCGGCGGGTTGGTGACCTGGCTGAAGTTCTGCCGGAAGAAATGATGCATCCCGCGATATTTGTCGCTGAGCACGGCGAGCGGCGTGTCGTCGCCCATCGAGCCCACGGCTTCCTTGGCGTCCTCCACCATCGGGTGGAGGACAAGCTCCAGATCCTCGTTGGTCCAGCCGACCGCCAATTGGCGGCGACGCAGACCGTCGCGGGTCATGCGCTCGAAATCGACGCCGCCGTCCTTGATCAGCCCGTCGATGCGCTTGACGTGCTTGACCCACTTGCCGAAGGGCTGGCTGGAGGCGAGGCGGTCCTTCAGGACATTGTCCTTGACCAGCTCGCCGGCGACCAGATCGACCGCGATCATCATGCCCGGGCCGAGGCGGCCCTTCTCCACGACGGTCGCCTCGTCCAGCTTGACCATGCCGGCTTCGGAGCCGGCGATCAGCAGGCCATCGCCGGTGATGGCGTAGCGCAGCGGGCGCAGGCCGTTGCGGTCGAGGCCGGCGAGGACCCAGCGGCCGTCGGTCGCGCAGATCGCGGCCGGGCCGTCCCAGGGCTCCATCACGCTGTTGCAGTAGGAATAGAGGTCGCGGTGCGACTGCGGCATGGCGCCGTCGGTCGGGCTCCAGACCTCCGGGATCACCAAGGTCTTCACCATCGGCAGCGGGCGGCCGGCGCGGATCAAGAGTTCGGCGACATTGTCGAGCACGGCGGAATCCGAGCCGCCGGGCTGGATCACCGGCTTCAACTCCTCGATCGCCTCGCCAAACACATCTGAGGCGATGCGCGGCTCGTGGCAGGCCATCCAGTTGATGTTGCCCTTCACCGTGTTGATCTCGCCGTTATGCGCGAGCACGCGGAAGGGCTGGGCCAGACGCCAGGTAGGGAAGGTGTTGGTGGAGTAGCGCTGGTGATAGATCGCGAAGTTCGAGATGAAGCGCGAGTCGAGCAGGTCCGGGTAGAAGGCGGTCACCTGCTCCGCCAGGAACATGCCCTTGTAGATCAGCGAGCGGCTGCTGAAAGAGCAGAAATAGAGGTCGGCGATGCGGGCTTCGGCGGCCTTCTTCTCGATCCGGCGGCGAATGAGATAGAGATCGCGCTCGAAGGTGGCTTCGTCGCGGCCTTCAGGATCGGCGACGATGACCTGCTCGATCTCCGGGCGGCTGGCGTTCGCCTTCTCGCCGATGATGTCGATGTTCACCGGCACCTGGCGCCAGCCGACGATGCGGTAGCCCAAGGGAATGATCTCCGCCTCGACGATGCAGCGGCAGCGCTCCTGCGCGTCCAGATCGGTGCGCGGCAGAAACACCATGCCGACGGCCAGGACCGAATCATCGAGCTGTAGGCCGTTGCTGCGCGCGTAATCGCGGAAGAAATCCTGCGGCACCTGGACATGGATGCCCGCGCCGTCGCCGGTCTTGCCGTCCGCGTCGACCGCGCCGCGATGCCAGACGGATTTCAGCGCGCGGATCGCGGCCTCCACCACCGCGCGGCGCGGCTTGCCGTCGATCGAGGCGATCAAGCCGACGCCGCAGGCGTCATGCTCGTCCTCGGCGCGATAGAGGCCGTTGGCTTCCAGATGGGCCGCTTCGCTGCGGTATTGGGCGACGTAATCGGTCATGTCGAGCGCTCCTGACCTTAAAATTTGATTGCCGACTTTTCGGGTTCCTCACCCTGAGCCTGTCGAAGGGGATGCTTCGACAAGCTCAGCATGAGGGATTTTCTGTTTCTTTCCCCATCCTCACCCTGAGCATGAGGGAGGCAGCGTTACTCAGCCGCCTGACGGGCTGCGTGCTTGGCGCGGACGTATTTGTCGATCGAGGCGGCGGCGTCGCGGCCATCCTTGATCGCCCAGACGACCAGCGAGGCCCCGCGCACGATGTCGCCGGCGGCGAACACGCCGTCGAGGTTCGACATGAAGGTCTTGTGATCGATCTTGATCGTGCCCCAGCGGGTGACGCCCAGCTCCGGCGCGCCGAACAGGGTCGGCAGATCCTCCGGATCGAAGCCCAGGGCCTTGATCACCATATCCGCCGGCTGCTCAAAGCTGGAGTCGGGCATGATCTGAGGCGATTGCCGACCGGCGCCGTCGGCCGGGCCCAGATGGATGCGCGCGGCGCGCACGGCGTGGGCGCGGCCCGGGCCGAGGATCGCCTCCGGCGCAGCCAGGAAGGTGAACTGCACGCCTTCCTCCTCCGCATAGCCCACTTCGCGTTGGGAGCCGGGCATGTTGGCGCGGTTGCGGCGATAGAGGCAGGTGACGGAGGCGGCGCCCTGGCGCACGGCGGTGCGCACGCAATCCATCGCGGTGTCGCCGCCGCCGATCACCACGACGCGCTTGCCGTTGGCGTTAAGAGTTCCATCCTCGAACGCCGGCACGCTGTCGCCGAGCCCCGCGCGGTTTGAGGCGATCAGGAAATCGAGCGCCTTGTGGACGCCGGCCATGTCCTGGCCCGGCGCGTCCAGCTCGCGCGGCTTATAGACGCCGGTTGCGATGAGCACGGCGTCATGCTTGGCGCGCAGCTGGGCCAGGGTCACGTCGCGGCCGACCTCGACGCCGGTGTGCAGGCGCACGCCGCCGTCGGCCAGCAGCTTGGCGCGGCGTTCGACGATGTCCTTCTCCAGCTTGAAGTTCGGAATGCCGTAGATCATCAGGCCGCCCATACGGTCGTGACGGTCGTAGACGTCGACCTGATAGCCCTTGGAGCGCAGGATGTCCGCCGCCGCCAGGCCGCCGGGGCCTCCGCCGACGACGCCGACCGACCAAGGCAGCTCCTCGCGCACCTTGCGCGGCTTGACCCAGCCCATGTCCCAGGCGGTGTCGGTGATGTATTTCTCGACCGAGCCGATGGTGACCGAGGAGAAGCCCTTCTCGATCACGCAATTCCCTTCGCACAGACGGTCCTGCGGGCAGATGCGGCCGCAGATCTCCGGGAAGGTGTTGGTCGCCTGGGAGGTCTCGTAAGCCTCCTCCAACCGGCCCTCTGCGGTCAGCTTCAGCCAATCCGGGATGTTGTTCTGCAAGGGGCAATGGACCTGACAGAACGGCACGCCGCATTGCGAGCAGCGGCCGGCCTGGGTCTTCGCCTCATTCTCGATGAAGCGGCCATAGATCTCGTTGAAGTCCTGGCGGCGCTCGGCGGCGTCGCGCTTCTCCGGCATGGCCTTCGGCACGCTGACGAAACGCAGCATCAGGTTCTTGGCGCCGGCCTTGGCGGCGGCGGCGTTGTCGGTCTTTTGGTCGGCGGGCATGACGGTCGTCGCTCTGGTTGAGGCGCGACCTTCCGCCGCGCGGCGACTCCTATAGGCCTTCAGACAGAGGCGTGCGAGCAAAATCGACGAGATAGGGAAAATATACTGTCCTATTTCGGGCGGAAAATGCGATTTTTACGCCGGCTCGCCCAGCGTCTAAAAGTCAGACGCCGGGAAATAGGTCCGTTTTGAGACTATTATGTGTCGCTGGCGGTTTCGGCGAAGCGGCCGCCTGACTTGAAGCGGGTGAGGTAGGTGGGCAGGATGATCTCCGCCGCCGTCGCGGGGATGTCGAGCGCGGCGAGGCCCAGTCGGCCGGGGGCGACGACATTGTCGACCGCCAGCTGCTTCAGTTGATCGCGGGTCAGGAGCGGCTTGGGCAGCAGCTCCATGAAGGAGGCCTGGATGGCGGCGAGGCCGAAGGGGATCGAGACCAGGGGCTTGCTGCGGCCGGTCATGGTCATGGTCAAGGTCATCAGCTCCTTGAAGCTGTAGACGCGCGGGCCGCCCAGCTCGAAGGTCTTGCCGGCGACGTCCGGCCGCGTCAGCGCCGCCATCAACGCGTCGGCGACGTCGCCGACATAGACGGGCTGGAACTTGCTCTGGCCGCCGCCGAACAGCGGCAGGAAGGGCAGAACCCGGCCAAGGGCGGCGAACTGATTGAAGAAATTGTCCTCCGGCCCGAACACGATGCTGGGGCGCAGGATGGTCGCGGTCGGGAAGGCGGACAGCAGCCCCGCCTCGCCGGCGGCCTTGGAGCGCGCGTAGTTTGACGGGCCGCTGACGTCCGCCCCGATCGCGGAGACGTGGACGAAGCGTTCAGCGCCGGTCGCTTTGGCGGCGCGGGCCATGCGGGCGGGCGCCTCGGCGTGGATCGCCTGGAAGCTGGCGCGGCCGCTCTCAAACAACACGCCGACCAGATTGACCACGGCGTCCGAGCCTTCGACCGCGTTGGCGACCGATCGGTCGTCCAGGATGTTCACCGCGATCGGGGTGATCTGGCCGACGTCGCCCATGGTGCGGAGATATTTCGCGGGCTCCGGATTGCGCACGGCGATGGTGATGCGCGCGCCGGTCTTGGCGAGCCGCCGCACCAGATGGCGTCCAAGAAAACCTGAGCCGCCAAAAATCGTCACCGAGTTCAACGCCATGGATACCCCCTACAAAAATATGCCGGAACATATCCTTGCGGGGCGGTGGGGTCAAAAAGCGTTTCGAGAGCGAAGCGCCT
>JBMLRS010000669.1:0-10025 GCA_049240905.1 Elsteraceae bacterium | reverse complement strand
TACATATTTTCATGCGATATCCGCATAATGCAAATCTCGCAAGTTTATGGCTTAGAGCGGTTTGTGATCAAGACGCAGCGTATCCGGCGTGCGCAAAGTAGTTTCGGCACTCCGCTGGCTTGAACTCGTCGAGAATGGTTCCGATCCTGATCCAGAGCTCTTCTCTGGTCCGCTCCCCGGCCTTTCGCAGGAGGGTCTTGAACTTGGAGAACGCCATCTCGATTGGGTTCAAGTCAGGGCTGTAAGGTGGAAGGAAGAGCAGCTTGGCTCCGCAGGCGTCGATCAGAGCGGCGGCTTCAGCGCCTTTATGGCTGGAGAGATTGTCTAGGATCACGAGATCGCCGGGCCTCAGCTCGGGGACCAGAAACTGCCGGATGTATTGGGTGAAGATCTCGCGGTTCATGGGCTGGTCGATCACCAGCGGGGCCACCAACCCGTCAAGCGTCAGGCCTGCGAGGAAAGTCGTGATCTTCCAATGTCCCGCCGGCGCATAGCCTCGGACCCGGCGCCCACGCCGCGCCCGCCCGTAACGACGCACCATGTTGGTCGTGACGCCTGTTTCATCGAGGAAGATCAGTCGTCTGGCGGCGATGCTGGGCTGCATCGCGCGCCACGCCGTGCGGGCGATCACGACGTCAGGCCGCAACTGCTCGCTGGCGTGCACGGTTTTTTTTAAAGCTGATCCCGTGCCGAGTAAAAAACCGGCTCAGCATGCCCGCGTCAGCCTTCACTGCATGCTCGCTCATCAGCCTTGCGCCAACCGCCGCGAGCGTCAGATCCGGCTCCGCCTCGATCAATGCCAGCAGCCAGGTCTTGTGCTCTGGCAGTTGCGACCGCCGATCGCCGCCCTGCTTCATTGGTCGTCGCCGACCTGAACGCCACGCCTGGAGCCAGCGGACCGCAGAAGCGTCGCTGATCCTGTACCGTCTCGCCGCTTCCCGGCGCGACATGCCTTCTTCCTCTACCGCGAAAATCACTCGATCCCGAAGGTCCTGCGAATAGGGCTTCGTCATCCGTGCTGACCTCCCATCCAGCAGGAAGGTTGAATCAGAACTCGAGACCGTTGGGAATCCCCTTACGATTCAGTCAGCTAACAATCCGCTCTAATCGTCATTGCGAGGCAAAGCCGAAGCAATCTACCGGCGTCCACGCGACAGATATTTATCCCGCTGCTCTGACTAGATTGCTTCGGCTTCGCCTCGCAATGACGAATACTGGGTTATCTACACGCAGCAACTCATCTTGCTGGCCGCTGGCGGCACGTCGAGCGCGGGATTTTCGCTGAAGAAACCTTCGGGCTTCAGCGCGAAGCCGGAGGTGACGACGGGCTGCACCGGGAAATCCTCCGGCCGGGGGATATGGTGCAGGCCGAAGCTGTGCCAGATCACCAGATCCTGATCGACCAGCGGGCGATCGGCCTGGACATAGGCCGGCAGACCGTCGCCGCCCGCGCTTTGATTGGGGTAGCGGCCGGCGGCGAATAGTTGCTCCGGATCGTAAGCGGTGACCCAGAGCTGGCGCGCCATGAAGCCGGCGCGCTTGCCGACCATCGAGTGCGGCGAGGTGAAGGTCGGGATCGCGCTATGCGCCTCCAGCTTATAGGCGGTCGGCGCGCCAAGGGCGTTGCGCCGCTCCGCGCTCTCGATCTTCCAGTATCGGGCGTGGTTGAAGTCGACGTTGCGCTGCGCCCCGGCTTCCGAGGCCAGCACCGTCTCCTGGATGGTGAAGGCGTTGCCGTAGGGATTGTCAGGCCCCATCGGGACCGCGACCGTGTCCACCTCCACCACGCGGTTGCGGTCGCCGTCCACGTCCATGTCCAGCCGCATGTTGAAGACATGCTGGTGGTAATGCGCGACCACGCCGGGGGAGACGACCGTGCCGTATTGATTGGGCTCCTTCGGGTTCTGCGCGGCGGTGTTCAGGATGCCGGTCGCCTTGATCTCGAACTGGATCGAGCCGTCCTGATAGAAATACCAGTATTGGCCGTATTCGTAGTTCCCGACCGTGGCGATCGAGGACAGAACCAGGCGGCGGGAGCGGCGCACGTCCACCTTGTCGGTGAACAAATCCGTGTGCTTCCAGAGAATGCCGAAATCCTCCTCATGCAGGCAGATCGCGTTTTCGACGCAGTAGGGCTGGCCCTGGCTGTCGGCCATCCAGCCGTCGAAATAATGGATCGCGCCCAGACAGTCGCAGCCGAGGGTCAGCGAATTGGTCAGCACGCCGATGCCATATTCGCCGACGTCGAAGGCGTTCTTGCGGAAATGGCCGCCGGCCGGATGGGCGTAGGGCACCACCATCTCAGACAGGGCGCCGCGATAGAGCACCGGGCGCAGCCGCCCGCCATCCTCGTAGGTCACGTCATGCAGGGTGAGGCCTTCGCGGGCGTTGAAGCCCACCCGCAGCCGCCATTTCTGCCAGCGCACCTGCTGACCCTCGACCACGAAGCTGGGGCCGTCCGGCTGGACGATCTCCAAAGGCTTCACATCCGTGCGGAAAGTGTTCTGATAGCGCGCGGCGTAGTTCCGGTTCTCGCGCGGCAGATCCGCCATGCCGTAATCATCGACCCGCAGCACTTCGGCGCGGTCGAGATCGATCACCGCGCACAGCCCCTCGATCGGGTGGGCGTAGCCATTGTCGAACTTCTCGGTGCGGTACCAGCAGAAGGTGTGGGACAGTCGACGCCCCTCCTCGTCCGGCAGGCCGTAATTGCCGGCGCTCCAGGGATCGACCTGCACGTTCTCGACGTCGTGGATTCCGCGCCGGGCCAAGGCGGCCCTGAACTCGGGGTTGGCGCGGGCGACCTCCCCCACCAGCTTCACGTCGTCGAACAGGATGCGCGGGCGAACGCCGGGAACATGCGTCCAGCGCGTCACCGCCCCTGCGGTGAGATCAACCGTCGCCTCATAAACCTGACCATTGGTTCGATCGAAGGCGCAGACGAAGGCCGCGCGCGGCGCAGACACGCCCGGCTGATGGGCCTGAACCAGCGCTTTCGCCGGCTCCAGCAAGGAGACCGTCTCGAACATCATGCCCGGCCCCAGATCATGCGCGGCCCGCACCAGGGACGCGGCGCGGGCGATCTCCTCCGGGCTCAAGGGATCGAGGGGGTGGCTGGCTGAAAGGGTCACGCGTCGTCTCCTGTGATGAGGCGGCAGGATCCTCCGCCGAGGCGCCCCGCGCAAGGGTGGGACAATCTGGCTTTCCTGAGGCAGACTGCCTCACCTCCACAACAAGAGCGCCGCCAATGACCTCCGAACTCCCCGCCGTCGAACGCACCCTGCAGCTCTATTTCGACGGGCTTTACGAATGCGACCCCGCCAAATTGGCGCAGGCCTGCCGGTCCAACCTGCATCTCTATGGGTTGATCGACGGCGCCTTCAACGACCTGACCTATGACGACTGGCTGAAGCGCGTGGGCGATCGGCAATCGCCGAAGGATCAAGGCCATCCGCGCCATGACCGGATCGTGACGATCGATTTCGCCGACGCCAACACCTGCTTCGCCAAGGTGGAATGCGCCCTGCCGCCGCGCTTCTTCGTGGATTACCTGACCCTGCTGAAGCTGGACGGCGTCTGGAAGATCGTCGGCAAGACCTACGCCGCCGAAGTCAGGTCCTGATCGGCAAGGGACGCCGGGCTGATCGTCGCGACCAGGTCGCGGCGATCGCCGCTCCGGCGCCGCAGAGGAGAATCACCCCGGTCAGGATCGGGCGGTGGGCGAACCAGGCGATGGCGATCGTGGTCGCGCTTGTGAACAGCGCGCAAGGCAAGGCCAGGAAAAAGGTCCCGATCCCGACCATGTCCTCCAGGAACGGAACCACGGCGAAGATCGTCGACAAGGGGCCGTACATCAGCCAAAACCCGCACAACCCCAGCAGGAATCCGACGCCGCGCAGGATCCAGGTCATCAGGGCCTCCTCCTGCCTCGCCGCCCCGAACATCTTGGCCGCCGTCTCGGTTCCCGGCTTGATCAGCGAGATCTCGTAGCCGTTCGCGTCGCGATGCGGGGTCAGGATCCCGATGCGCAGCTGGGCCACAACGCTGACCGTCTGGGCCGGCACGACCTCATACCGAACGCGCAAATCGCCGACGGCGGGCGCGAGCGGATCGGCTCCGCGATAAAGCCAATCCTCCGCTTCGCGGAAGTTGCGCGGCGTCGGGGTCGGATGGGCCATCGGCTGGAAGCTGTCCAGGCCGGACAGCACGGCGTTGGTCAGCTTGATCGCCCCGATGCGGGCGTCGCCGGCCTCGATCAAAGCGCCGCGCGCCGGCATCGACGGGTTGCCGTGGCCGCGGCGCTGCTGGAACTTGGTTGAATCCTGCGGTTGGTCCGACCAGGCCATACGGTAGCTGTAGACCGTGGTCTGCGTCTCCTTGCCGCCCAGATCGCGCGTGGTCTCGGTCTTCTTGTCCTCGTGCCACTGATACATCTCGACCACGCGGCGCAGCCGCAGCGCGTCGTCGCGCTGAACCCCGAACAGCGTGTCGCGCAAGGGCGTGGGGGAGGCTGCGTGGCCGATGACATGGACCAGCGACCCGTCCGGGGCCGCGCCTGGATTATCCGGCGTGACCGAAATCACCGACCGCGCGCCCCTGTCCAAGGCGCGTGCGGCGTCGACCGCCCGGCCCTCGTTCCACCACAGGAGCCACAAGCTTCCAGCGACCAGCGCGAGCCCGATCAGCGCGCCCAGGAGGGACCTGACGATCCGCCCTCCCCATCCTGTCGTGACGGTCTCGGTGATCAAATCATCGGCCATGGCGATTCTCATGCAACGATTCGATTGAGCATCCCGCAGGCGCGGCCTTCGCGCTAGTCCGATTTAACGCTCAGGGATTCGCCGCCGGCGCCTTGCGTCCGCTCTCGCGCCGCCTAAGTCTGAGGCGGCTCAATCGAGCCGGTTTTCCCTTCCGAGGATGATTTTTCATGACGATTTCGATGTATCAGGCGTCCGTGCCCGTGTTCCAGCAGGGCCTCGCCGCCCTTTCCGGCGTGCTGGACAAGGCGGCGGCCCACGCCGCGGCGCGCAAGATCGACCCGGCCGTGCTGCTGCAGACCCGACTGTTCCCGGACATGTTCCCGCTGAGCCGCCAGGTGCAGATCGCGGCCGATTTCGCAAAGGGCTGCCCCGCGCGTCTGGCCGGCGTGGAGAACCCCAGCTACGCCGACGAGGAGAAGACGATCGACGATCTGAAAGCCCGTCTGGACAAGGTCGGCGCCTTCCTGAAGACGCTGACCCCCGCCCAGATCGACGGGTCGGAGACGCGCGACATCACGCTGAAGATCGGCGGCAACGACATGACCTTCAAAGGCCAGACCTACCTGCTGCATTTCGCGCTGCCGAACTTCTATTTTCATTCGACAGCGGCCTACGCGATCCTGCGTTCTTCCGGCGTGGAGATCGGCAAGCGCGACTTCATCGGGCAAGTGTAGATAGACTTCGGAATACTCAGAAAACGATCCGTCATTGCGAGCAAAGCGAAGCAATCTAGTCAGAGCAACGTGATAAGCGCACGTCACGCTGGCGCCGGTAGATTGCTTCGGCTACGCCTCGCAATGACGCTTTCTTGTTTAGCCCTTGTCTGATCGTTCCTATCCCAACAAGTTCTCCCGCAGGGTGCGGCCTGTATATTCCTTGCGGAACAGGCCGCGCCGCTGCAGCTCGGGCACGACGCTGCGGCAGAATTGTTCGAACATGCCCGGGAACATGGTCGGGCTGAGCACGAAGCCGTCGCAGACGCCGGCGTTGAAGATCGCCTCCAGCCGGTCCGCGATCATGGTCGGGGTGCCGACGATCTCGCGGCCGGCGCCGCGCTTGACCGCCGCTTCCTTGAAGCCGATGCCCTCCGCCTTCATGGTCTGGGCCAGCAGGTCTTCCGAGCCCTTCATGCCCTGATTGCCCTGAACCTGCGCCAGCGCCGCCGGATCCTTGATCTTGCTCAGATCCGCGCCGAGATTGCTGGAGGAGGAGGCGAGGCTCAGCTCGTCGTCGATCAGGCTGTTGAGATATTCCATGCGCTCTCTTGCGATCGACTCCGTCTCTCCCAGCATCACGGTGATCGCGGGCAGAATCACGCAGTCCTTCTTTTCCCGGCCATGCGCGTTCAAACGGACGGTCATGTCCTCGTAGAACTCGCGCATCTCCTGTTCGCCGCGTTGGATGGTGAAGATCGCCTCCGCCCAGCGCGCCGCGAACTCGCGGCCGCGGTCGGAGCTGCCGGCCTGCATGATGACCGGTCGTCCCTGCGGGCTGCGCGGAATCGAGAGGGGTCCGCGCGTCTTGATCCATTTTCCTTCGTAATTGGCGTAATGGACCTTTGACGGGTCGGACATGATCCCGGCCGCCTTGTCGCGCACCATCGCGTCGGCGTCCCAGCTGTTCCAAAGAGCGAAGCAGGCCTCCAGCACTTCGTCCGCGCGATCGTAGCGCAGCTCGCGAGGCGGCAGATTGTCTAAGCCTGCGTTCTGCGCCTCCAGATCGGTGGCCGAGGTCACCACGTTCCAGGCGACGCGCCCGCCGCTCATGACGTCAAGCGACCCCAGCCAACGCGCGAGGTGATAGGCGGTGTGGAAGCTGGTGGACAGCGTCGCCCCCAGCCCCAGATGCCGTGTCGCCGCCGCCATCACGGGCAGCACGACGGTCGGGTCGAGATAGCTGATCTGGCCGCCGCGCCGGACATAGGCGTCGTAGCTGCCCTGATGCAGGTCATAGAGCCCGAACAGATCGGCGAAGAAGCAGCCGTCGAACTTGGCCGCCTCCAGCACACGCGCGATGTGTTCGTAGCGGCTTGGCTGCAGAATGTCGTCCAGCGTCGCCTCCGGATGGCGCCAGCCGCCCACATGCAGCGCGGTGGGCCCTGTCTTCAGATAGGCGACAAAATGCATCTGACGCTTCGACATCGTCTCATCCCTCGACCGTGACAGCATCCGTCTTTCCCTTCATTTGCGAAGGGATCCAGTCGCCGGTCTTCCATCGATCCGTAGGATTGGGAATGGAGAACTATCCTCCGACTCTGAGCAAGCGCGTCATCCCTCCTGCGTTTGCTCGGACAGGGCCTGATGCAGGCGGAGCGCGAGCTCGACCGCGAAGCGGCGGTCGGGGCTGTCGAGATCGACGCCGAACAGCTCGCGCAGCCGGGCCAGGCGGTAACGCAGCGTCGTGACATGCAGGCCCAGCGCGTCGGCGCAGGCCTGCGGACGGCAACCCAGGCTGAGATAGCGCGACAAGGTCTCGACATAGCCGCCGCCTTGCTCTTGATCATGGCGCAACAGCGCGCCGATCGAATGCTCGATGAAGGCCTTCACCTCGCGCGTGTCGGAGGAGGAGAGCAGAGCCGGAAACGGCCCGAAATCCTGCGCCGTCACCAGACCGCGCCGCTGGAACCGCTTGGCCAGCCTCAGCAGACGCTGGCATTCCTCCCAGGCTGGCGGGTGATCCGCCAGCTGCTCGCAAACCTTGCTCAGCGCCATCGCCGGCGCGAGGCCGCCGACGAAGCGCGCCTCCTCCGTGATCTCGCGGATCAGCGCCTTCAGGGCGGACGGGGTCCTCAGCGCGTCGGCGGGGATCCGGCATAGTGTGACGTCGCCCACGAGCGCCGTCATCGCGTCCGCCCGGCGGCGGCGCGTCAGGCGAGCGACCGCGCGGTTCAACTCCGACGCCTGATTGTCTCCGGTCCCGTCTTGATCCGGAAAACCGATGGCGAGCAACTGCGCGGGGATCGCGAGATCGACGCCCAGCCGACGCGCTCGCGTCGCCAGATCCGCCGGATCGCGCCAGCGATGCTCGACGATGTCGATGAACAGCTCGCTCACGCTGCGGGACTCGCTGCTGAAACGGATATGGCTGCGCATCAGTTGGACGCTGAGGGCGAACTTGGCGCTCTCCAGCAAGAGCGGATCGATCGCGGCGAAGCCGTCCGTCTCCGCGAAGACGACCAGCGCGCCGACCGGCTCCCGGTCGACGAACAGCGGTTCGATCCGCGCCGGAAGCGCCAGGTTCGCCCCCTTGTGACTGAGCAACAGCGATCGGGTCTCGGCGCGCCCCCCATCGGCGATCGCGCGAGCCTCACGCAGCAGGATGCGGGCGAAATCGCCCTGGACGGCGGCGCGCCAGGCCGGATCCTCCAGACCATCGGGGCGCGGCGAACGACCAGGAACCAGCAAGTTCGCGCTGAGGTCGATCACCGCGGTCGGCGCGCCGAGCAGACGGCCGATCATCGCCGAGGCGGATTCGACGGAGCCGTCGCCGAGGACCTGCTTCATCAGGCCCGAATGGGCGTCAAGCGTGGTTTGCAGCCGCTCCGTCGCGGCCCGCTCCGTCCCCAGCCGGCGCGCCTTATCGATCGCGATCGCGCCCAGATGAATGATCGCGTCGAGCATCGCCAGATCATCTTCCGTGACCTCGACGATGGAGCGCGACTGAAGCGACAAGACCAGCGCGCGGCCCCGAAGGTCGGTCCGGCCGATCGGCAGAATCACCACGGTCTTGTATCCGAGCTGCAGCGCCTCCTGCTGATAGCCGGGGAAGGCTTCGGCGACCTGAGCGTCGCGGATGATCACCGGCTCGTTGCGCGTGAGGGCGATCAGGCTAGGGCTGGCGCTGAGGCGCCAGCGATCCTCCAGAGTCTGCTTCAGCAGATTGGGGTCATGCCGCGCGATGACATGGGCGAAGCCCTCCTGCTGATCGATCGCCATCATGCCGCCCATGGTCCAGGCGCCATAGTGACAGGCCGCGTAGACCAGTTGGTGGAAGATGGCGTCGAGATCGCTGCTGGCGTTGATCAGGCTCGCGACGTCACGGATCGCCTGAAGTTGGGACCGGTGCTGCAAGGGTCGCGTCGCCTCCGGTTGGATGGCGCCGTCAAGCGCGGGCGCGGTCCGATCTAAGCACGAACAGCATGGAGAAGCCGATCATCGCGGCGCCCAACCAGGCGATGGCGGTCGGCGATTGGCCGCTGAGGAAGAACAACTGCCCCACCACCAGCGGCCCCGCGATATGGCCGATCCGTTCGATGAACCGGTAGAAAGCGGTGACCGGCGCTTCGCCCAACTGCTTGGCGACATCGGTGCCGGCGATATGGGTGACCACCGGCGCATTGATGCAGCCATGCCCGACGCCGACGAGGAAGGTTCCTCCGAGCAAGATCAACGTGAGGGCGATCGGCCCGAGATGCATGTCCACCACATCCCGCCAGCCGATCCCGCCGATCACGCACAGACCGACGCCGCTGAGCGCCAGCCCGACGAACAGGATCTGCCGGATGTTGCCGACGCGGTCGGCGTAGCGAGAGACGAAGTGGCTCGAGAGCAGCACGCCCAAGGCGTAGAACATGATGATCTGGCCGATATCCTCCTGCGCCAAGTTTTGGCCGCTCAGCAGCAGGGGCATGGCGAAGACGATCACGCCGGTCAGCACCGCCTTGGCCGGGATGCCGACCAGCATCGTCGTCCACAGGAAGCTGACGCTGCGGAACACGCCGAGGATAGAGAAGGCCGAACGAGGGGCCTGCGGCGTCGGCTTCTTCTCCAGCTTCGGGGCCGGATCAATCAGGGCCCAAGTGTAAAGTCCGATCGCCACGGCCGTCGCCGCGCCGATCCAGAACACGCCGGAACTGCCGATGTAGCTGGCCAGCAACCCGCCGATGACCATGCCGGACAGCATGCCGCCGTTGAAGGTGTAGACGATCACGCCCGCGCTCTGCGTGCGCTTGTCGGCGGCGGCGTAGGCCAGGATGTAGGATTGCGAGCCGATGAACAGCAAAGCCTGGCCGAAGCCCGCGAGCAGCCGCGCCGCCACGATCACTTGGTAATGGTCGTACAAGGCCATGATCGCGCTGGCCGCTGCGGTCGCGATCGCGCCGAGCAGGATCAAGGGCTTCGGTCCGCGCCTGCCGGCGAAGACTCCCGCGGGCACCAAGGTCGCCGCGAAGGTCACGAAATAAGCCATGAACATCAAGATTGTTCTGTTTACTCTCGCACTTTTAATCAATAGTCCCACTTGGTCTGCTGAAAAGAAGTCATCGCC
>JBMLRS010000668.1:0-3208 GCA_049240905.1 Elsteraceae bacterium | reverse complement strand
CGGGAACCTTCGCCCATTCCAGCGCCGCGAAGTGCTGATCCTTCTTAGGCTGTTTCGGCAGGCCACGAGAGGCGGCGCGCATGGGCGCTTCGGAGGCTCGCCAGCCTTTCGAGTGCGCCCAATCAAGCGTCATGCCGATGCGCTGGCGAACGCGGCGGGCGGTCTCAGGGACAACAAGCCAAATCTGCGCCAAGCAGTCGTGAACCATCGGCCCGGTGATATCGCTTACCAGCTTATCGCCCAGCGCCGGGAAGGCGTGGGTTTCGAGGCTGGCGAGCCATTGCGCGCCGTGCTTCGCATTCTTCCAGGTCGGCTTGTTCGCCTCGTGCACGAGTTTGGCGGCGGCGGCGAAAGTCGGGATGGCCTCGCGTTCTGCCTTCGCGGCTTCTCGCGCTTGAATGGGATCGATCCCAGCGCGGACCTGATCGCGGATCACGTCGGCAGCCTTGCGGGCATTGGCGAGGCTGACTGTCGCTGCGGACCCCAGCCCGAAGTTTCGACGCTTTCCATCAGCTTGGACGCGCAGAACCCACTTCCGCGAGCCATCCGGGGCGATGACCAGCGCCAAGCCGTTCTCGTCAGTGTAGCGACCAGGGGCTTTTAGGTTCGTGACTTGGAGCGCCGTGAGCTTCGCCATAATCCGCCTTCCGGGGTGAGAGGCTGGGGTACGGAAACCGCGTACCCCATCGCGTACCCCACATAATCACGGCTTGGCGCGACCGTCAATGAACGGTGACGGACTAGAATTGTTGATTACCATAGTCTTTTAAGGATGCGATGGCTGATCCTGAACGACTCCGGACGCTTGTTCGGCAGACACCCTCTCCGCCAGAGACCCCCGAATAGACCCATTCTTCAAAAAGAGCGCGCCGAGCCGTCGTGGCGCTCACCAATCCACGATGGTTCCGTCCTCCAGCACCGCGTTGGTGGTGTGGATGACCTCCGGCGCGAAGGGATGGCGGGTGCAGGCGGCTTCATCGACCTCGACGCCCAGGCCCGGCGCCTCCGGGACTTGCCAGAAGCCGTCCACCATGCGGATCGGGCCCTGCACCACGTCGAAATACCAGGGCACAGCGCCCACCATCTCTTCCTGAATCACGTGGTTCGGGGTGGAGACGGCGAAATGCAGGGCGGCGACGCCAGCGATCGGTCCGAGCGGGTTATGCGGCGCGACGCCGATAGACGCGGCCTCCGCCATCGCCGCGATCTTCTTCGCCTCCAGCAAGCCGCCGCAATGGCAGATGTCGGGCTGGGCGATGTCGATGGCGCGCGAGCGGAACAATTCGTTGAATTCGATCCGGTCCACCAGCCGCTCCCCGGTGGCGAGCGGCACATGCGTCTTGGCTGCGACCGCGATCAGCCCCTCGGTGTCGCCTGGCGGCAGCGCTTCTTCGACGAACATCGGGCGCCCCGGCGCGAGCGCGTCGATATAGGCCAGCGCCGCGCCGACCGAGCCCGGACGGCCGTGGAAATCGATCATGATCTCGATCGACGGACCGACCTCCCGGCGCAGCGCCTCCATCATGCGCGCCACCTTGTCGACCTCGGGCAGCGGCGCATGGTGATGCGTATAGGGGATGAACACGGCCTTGAACGCGCGGTAGCCCTTGTCCACCACTTCGCGGGCGCGCTTGACCAGAGGCTCCGCGTCCATCGTCTCATAGACCGCGCGCATGTCGCCGAGGCCAAGATGCGTGTAGACCGCCACCTTGTCCCGCACCTTGCCGCCGAGAAGCCGCCAAACCGGAACGCCGAGCGATTTCCCGAGAATGTCCCACAGCGCGATCTCCACGCCGGATATCGCGCTCATCCCGATCACGCCCAGGCGCCAGAAGCTGTGTTTCTTCATCACGCGCACGAGCTGTTCTATGTCGCGCGGATCTCGCCCGATCAGGAGCGGCGCCAGATCCTCGACCGCCCCGGCGACCGCGCGCGTCTTCCATTCCAGCGTGGCCTCGCCCCAGCCGTACAAGCCGGCCTGATCTGTCTCGACGCGCACGAAAACCCAGTTGCGCATCTCCGCGTTGACCACCCGCGTGGTGACTGAAACGATCTTCATGTTTTCGCTCCCGCGCAGCGGCGTCGACCGTTGATCCTCGGCGCGATTGGCCCTGCTTGGCGCCAACGGTAAGCACGCCCCCGTCGCGGCGTAAAGGCGGCGGCTCGCAAGGGCGATCGATTGACACCGCCCTGGGACGCTGCCACGCTTGGCTCAAGTAAAATAAAGGGAGGGATGCGGGTCGATCCTTTCCGCCCATGACAAAGACCAAGGGAGTCGCCCGACAAGCGAGGAAACGGCCGATGCTCACCAAGGAACAGATCGACGAATACGACGCGGTTGGCGCGATCGTGCTGCCCGATGTCTTGAGCGCTGACGAGGTCGCGGAGCTGCGCGCCGTCACCGACGCGTTCGTGGAGGCCTCTCGAGCGGTCACGGATCATGACCAAGTCTATGATCTGGAGGACACGCACAGCCCGAGCCGACCCCGCGTGCGTCGGATCAAGACGCCGCATCTGCATCACCCCGCCTATGCGGCGCTCGTCCGCCATCCGAAGATCGTCGCGGCGCTGACCGATCTTTGGGGCCCCAACATCCGCTTCGACACCGCCAAGCTCAATCTGAAGTCGGCGAATTTCGGAGCGCCGGTGGAATGGCATCAGGACTGGGCGTTCTATCCGCACACCAACGACGATCTGGCCGCCGTCGGCGTCATGATGGACGACATGGCGCTGGAGAACGGCCCGCTGATGATCATTCCCGGCAGCCATAAGGGGCCGATCTACGATCACCACGCCAATGGCCGGTTCTGCGGCGCGATGAATCCGGAAACCAGCGGCTGCGACTTCAGCAAAGCCATCGCCCTGACCGGCCGGGCGGGATCGATCACCATCCATCATGTGCGCGCGGTTCACGGATCGCGCGCCAATCTGTCCGACCGGGATCGTCGGCTGCTCCTGTTCCAATACCGCGCGGCCGACGCCTGGCCGCTGATCCAGACGCCGGCGAGCCTGGAAGCGTTTGACGGCTTGATGGTGGCCGGGACCAGCACGCTGACGCCGCGTCAAACGGCCGTTCCGATCCGGCTGCCGCTTCCGCCGGCGGCCCGCGAAGGCTCGATCTATGAAAACCAGAAGGGCCTGTCCCGCCGCTATTTCGAGACGGTTCCCGCTGAAGCGGCCCAATGACGGGCCAGGGGGGAAGCGATGG
>JBMLRS010000667.1:0-13514 GCA_049240905.1 Elsteraceae bacterium | reverse complement strand
CTGGAATCAGGTCAATCCGAAGCTGCCCGCCCGCAAGATTGAAGTGTTGGGCCCGCCGCCGACCTCCGGCACGCGCGACAGCTTCGTCGAGCTGGTGATGGATTTCGGCTGCCGTGACTTCGCCGAGATCAAGGCGCTGCCGGACGCTCGGGCGCGCAGTCAGGCCTGCGGCGCGATCCGCGAGGACGGCGCTTTCATCGAAGCCGGCGAGAACGACAATCTGATCGTGCAGAAGCTGGCGACGACGCCGGACGCCATGGGGATCTTCGGCTTCAGCTTCTATGACCAGAACCGCGACAAGGTGAAGGCGCACACGATCGAAGGCGTGAAGGACGAGATCGAGGAAATCTCGAGCGGTCGCTATCCGGTCGCCCGCGACATGTACTTCTACGTCAAGGGTCAGCATATCGGCGTGATCCCCGGCCTCAAGGAGTTCGTGGCCGAGTATGTGAGCGAGAAAGCCTTCGGCAAGGATGGCTATCTGGGTGACAAGGGCCTGATCCCGCTGCCCGACGCGGAGCGGAAAAAGGTTCGCGACGCGGCCCTCGCCGCCGCGCCTTTGACGATGTAGCAAAGCATAGGAGCGGGGCGGGCCAGTTGGTCCGCCCCGTTTCGTTAGGCCATTTTCATTCGTTGGTTCCAGTCGAGCTGATCCATGCCCTTATCGATATTGATCCTGACGCTCGCCGCGCTGACCATGTTTGGGTACGTCTTCGGCCAACGGCGCGCCAGAGCGACGGGGGCGCAGGCGCAAGAACGTCTGCACTCGCTGCCAAGTTATTATGGTTTCTATGTCGCCCTTTGGGCTGGCATCCCCGCTTTCCTGCTGCTGCTGCTGTGGACCGCCCTTGAGCCGACGATCGTGCTCAATCTGGCGATGGACCGGCTGCCGGCGGATATGAAGGGTCTGCCGGAAGACCGTCTGGCGTTGATCGCCACCGAGATCCGCAACATCGCCGCCGGCACTTCGGTCAATTTGCAACCCTCCCCCGCGGTCAAGGCCGCTGCGGCGACCTACAAGGATCTGCACGCGCTGTCGGATTACGCGATGACGGCGATCGCCCTCGCGCTCGCCTCCGGCGGCGTTTATTTCGGCTGGAGCCGCATCAAACCGACGATGCGGGCCCGCCCGCAGGTCGAGCGCGCGGTGATGGTGATCTTGTTCATCAGCTCAACGCTGGCCGTGCTGACCACCGTCGGCATCGTGCTCTCCCTGCTGTTCGAGGCGATGCAGTTCTTCGCGAAAGTGCCGATGACCGAGTTCCTGTTCGGCACGCAGTGGAGCCCGCAGATCGCGCTGCGCGCCGACCAGGTCGGCGGCTCCGGCGCGTTCGGGGCGGTGCCGCTGTTCGCCGGCACCCTGCTGATCACCTGCATCGCCTTGCTGGTGGCGGTGCCGATCGGCCTGATGTCGGCCATTTATCTGGCGGATTACGCGCCGAAGAAGGTGCGCGACGTCGTGAAGCCCTCGCTGGAGGTGCTGGCCGGCATCCCGACCGTGGTCTACGGCTTCTTCGCCGCCTTGACGGTCGCCCCCTTCATTCGCGACGTCGGCCAAGCGGTTGGCCTGGATGTGGCGAGCGAGAGCGCGCTGGCGGCGGGCGTGGTGATGGGCATCATGATCGTGCCCTTTGTCTCCTCGCTGTCGGACGACGTGATCAACGCGGTGCCGCAATCGCTGCGCGACGGGTCGGCCGGCCTGGGCGCGACCAAGTCGGAAACCATGGTTCAGGTGATCCTGCCGGCGGCGCTTCCGGGCATCGTGGGCGCGATCATGCTCGCGATCTCAAAGGCGATCGGCGAGACCATGATCGTGGTGATGGCTGCCGGCCTCGCCGCCAATTTGACGGCCAACCCCTTCGCCGCCGTGACCACGGTGACCGTCCAGATCGCCACGCTTCTGGTCGGCGATCAGGAGGCGGACTCGCCCAAGACCCTCGCGGCCTTCGCGCTGGGGCTGGTGTTGTTCACGGTGACCCTCGCGCTCAACGTCATCGCCATCAAGGTGGTGCATAAGTACCGAGAGAAATATGACTGACGCGACCGCAGGCCCCGTCATGGGCCGTACCAGCTACCACACCTCGGACGCCGCCACGGCGCGTCTTCGGGCCCGCTACGCGGCGGAGGCGCGGTTCAAATCATATGGCTTGGCCGCCGTCATCTTCGCGATGCTGGCCTTGGCGCTGCTGCTCTTCACCATCATGAAGAACGGCGTCACCGCCTTCTGGACCGCGGAAGTGAAGCTGGAGGTCTTCATCGACCCCGAGCGCTTCGATCCGCCCGGCGCGCGCACGCCTGACGCGCTGCGGACCGCCGATTATCTGAACATGATGCGCCAAGGCTTGGCGAAACAGTTTCCGGAAGTCACCAACCGGACCGAACAGCGCCAGCTGACCGGCCTGCTTTCGACCGCCGCCTCCGACCGCATCCGCCAGATGGTGACCGCCAATCCCAACCTGATCGGGACCACCGTCACGCTCTGGGTCATGGCGCACAGCGATTTCGACATGCTGCGCAAAGGCCATATCAGCCGGGACGAGCCGGAGGAGAACCGGAAGCTGAAGGACAAGCAGATCGCCTGGTGGGACAAGTTGGACCAAGCCGGCTCGATCCGCACCGTGTTCAACAGCACCTTCCTGACCGGCTCCAACAGCCGCGAGCCTGAGATGGCCGGCATGTGGGGCGCGATCGTCGGCTCCTTCTACACCCTTGGCATCACCTTGATCCTCGCCTTCCCGATCGGCGTGATGTCGGCGATCTACCTGGAGGAGTTCGCGCCGAAGAACCGCTTCACCGATCTGATCGAGGTGAACATCAACAATCTGGCGGCGGTGCCGTCGATCGTCTTCGGCCTCCTGGGTCTCTCGGTTTTCCTGCAATTCTTCGGGCTGCCGCGATCTTCGGCGGTGGTCGGCGGCATCGTGTTGGCGTTGATGAGCTTGCCGGTGATCATCATCTCCAGCCGCGCCGCGCTCCGCGCCGTGCCGCCGTCGATCCGGCAGGCGGCGATCGGGCTTGGGGCTTCGCCGGTGCAGGTGGTCGCCCATCACGTTCTGCCGCTCGCCCTTCCGGGCATGCTGACCGGCACCATCCTCGCCATGGCCCACGCGCTGGGCGAGACGGCGCCGCTGCTGATGATCGGCATGAACGCCTTCATCGTCGACATCCCCTCCACCCCAGCGCAGGCCGCCAGCGTGCTGCCGGTGCAGGTCTTCATGTGGGCCGACAGCCCGGAGCGCGGCTTCACCGAGAAGACCTCGGCCGCGATCATGGTGCTGATGCTCTTCCTTCTCTTCATGAACGCGTTCGCGATCTATCTGCGGCGCAAATTCGAACGTCGGTGGTAGACACTATGCAAATCCAAACGGCTGTTAGAGAGAACGGCGCGCAGGCGCGCACCGACACGCCCATCAAGGTCACGGCGCATAACGTTGACCTGTTCTATGGCGAGAAGCAGGCGCTGAAGTCGATCAACCTCGACATCCGCGCGCGGGAGGTCACGTCGCTGATCGGCCCGTCGGGCTGCGGGAAGTCCACTTTCCTGCGCTGCTTGAACCGGATGAACGATCAGATCGAAGGCTGCCGGATCAAGGGCGACATCCGCCTGGACGACCAGGACATCTATGACCCGGCGATCGACGTGGTGCAGCTGCGCGCGCGCATCGGCATGGTCTTCCAGAAGCCGAACCCCTTCCCGAAATCGATCTATGACAACGTCGCCTATGGCCCGCGCATCCACGGGATGGTTAACGGCCGCGAGGAAACCGACGCGGTCGTCCGCTCCAGCCTGGAGAAGGCCGGCCTTTGGAACGAGGTCGCCGACCGACTTCAGGAATCCGGCACCAGCCTGTCGGGCGGCCAACAGCAGCGTCTCTGCATCGCGCGCGCGATCGCGGTGCAGCCGGAAGTGATCCTGATGGACGAGCCCTGCTCCGCGCTGGATCCGATCGCGACCGCCAAGATTGAAGAGCTGATCGACGAACTGCGCGAGAACTACACGATCGTGATCGTGACGCACTCCATGCAGCAGGCCGCGCGCGTCTCCCAGCGCACCGCCTTCTTCCATATCGGGGTTCTGGTCGAGGTCGGCGACACCGCCGAGATCTTCACCAATCCGAAAGACGAGCGGACCCAGGCCTACATCACCGGCCGCTTCGGCTGATTGAGCCTAGAACGAGAAAGAACAAGCCCATGACCGGCGCTAAAGACCATATCGTCAAAAGCTTCGATGACGAGATCGAACGGCTGGACACCGCCCTGATCCAGATGGGCGGCCTCGCCGAGGCGCAGCTGTCCGACGCGATCACCGCCTTCTCCAAGCGCGACGGCGAACTCGCCGAGCGGGTCGTCGCCGGCGACGCGCGGATCGACGCGAAGTACGCCGAGATTGAATCCCAGGTCGTGCGCCTGCTCGCCCTGCGTCAGCCGGTCGCCAGCGATCTGCGGCGCGTCGTGGCCGCCCTGCGGGTTTCCGGCGATCTCGAGCGGATCGGCGATTACGCCGCCAACGTCGCCAAGCGCACGCTGGCGCTGACCCAGATGCCGGCGGTGCGGCCGGCCAGCGGCATTCCGCGCATGGGCCGCCTGGTCCAGCAGATCATCAAGGATGTGCTCGACGCCTGGTCCGACAACGACGCCAACCGGGCCTATCTGGCCTGGAGCCGGGATGAAGAGGTGGACGAGCTGTACAACAGCCTGTTCCGCGAGCTGTTGACCTACATGATGGAGGATCCGCGCAACATCTCCGCCTGCACGCATATCCTGTTCATGGCGAAGAACATCGAGCGGATGGGCGACCACGCCACCAACATCGCCGAGACGCTCTACTTCGTCGTCAACGGCACGCCGCTGCGCGAGGCCCGCGCCAAGGCCGATCAAACCAGCTACGCGGTGTTCGATCCCGCCGACATCCCACCCCCCCGCATACCGTAGAATTAGAAGAGCTTCGTCATGTCGATGATCAAACCCCTGGTGCTGCTCGTAGAGGATGACGCCGCGATCGCGACGTTGGTTCGGTACAATCTTGAGCGCGACGGCTTCCGCGTCGTCGAGGCGCATGACGGCGAGGAAGCGCTGGTCGCGGCCGCCGAACAGAAGCCGGACGCGGTGATCCTGGACTGGATGCTGCCGCTGCTGTCCGGCATCGAGGTCTGCCGCCGGCTGCGTCGAATGCCGTCGGCGCAGGGCACGCCGATCGTCATGCTGACCGCGCGCGGCGAAGAGGGCGACAAGATCCGCGGCCTCAACAGCGGCGCGGACGACTATGTCACCAAGCCTTTCTCGCCCAGCGAGCTGGTCGCCCGCGTGCGCGCCGTGCTGCGCCGCTCCCGTCCCGGGATGGACGCGGAGGAGCTGCGCTGCGACGATTTGGTGATGGATCTGGTCGGCCATCGCGTGAAGCGGCAGGGCCGCGACATCCATCTAGGCCCCACCGAATTCCGCCTGATGCGCTATTTCCTTGAGCATCCCGGCCGCGTTTTCAGCCGTGAGCAATTGTTGGACGCAGTCTGGGGCGCCGACGTCTATGTCGAGCCGCGCACCGTCGACGTGCATATCCGCCGGCTGCGCAAAGCGGTGAACGGCGATCGCGACCGCGATCTGATCCGCACGGTGCGTTCCGCCGGCTACGCGTTGGACAACGGCGTCGCCTGAACGCGTCGCCAACGGGCCGTTTGGGGCCTGTGACGCGAAGGCCTCTGTTTTGGCGCCCGTCATGCAGGTATGCTTCTTCGCTTGAGGAGGAGGCGCTCATGGCCCGAGGCGAGACCAAGAGTTCCGAGAGGGGCGTGCCCCTGGGATGGCGCGGCCTGGCCGCGCGCGCGGCGTTGGCGTGGGAGATCGCTTGGCCGGCCCTGGCGCCGTCCGTCGGCGTGGCCGGCCTGTTCCTCGCGCTCGCCCTGATCGACGCGCTGCCCGGCCTGCCGGCCTGGGCCCATGGCGCGATCCTCGGCCTGTTCGCGCTGGCTTTCCTGGTCGTGCTGTGGCGCGGCGCCCGTCGACTGCGCTGGCCGAGCGAGGAGGACGCGCGGCGCCGCGTGGAGCAGGCGAGCGGCCTCAGCCACCGCCCGTTGAGCGCGCTGGTCGATCAACCGGTCGGCGACGATCCGGTCGCGCGCGCGCTCTGGCGCGTCCATCGCGCCCGCCTGTTGGCGCAGATCAGCAGCTTGCGCGTCGGCGGCCCGCGCGCCGGCCTGTTGTCGCTGGATCCGCGCGGCCTGCGCGTGGCGCTCGCTCTGACCGTGACCATCGCCTTCGCGGCGGGTTGGGAGGATCCGGCGGCGCGGCTGCAACGCGCGCTCACGCCCGGCTCTAACGCGGTCGCGGCCCTGCCGCCCAGCCTCGACCTATGGATCACCCCGCCGGCCTATACCGGCGTCGCTCCCTTGTTCGTCACCGGATTGGTCGGGGATCAAACGCTTTCCGTGCCTGTCGGCTCCCAACTGTTGGGGCAGGTCAACCGCGCCGGGCGCGGCGAGCCCGCGCTGCTGCTGGGGAGCGAGCGGGTGACGATGACCCAGGTCGATCCTGGCGCCTGGCGCGTCGAGACGGCGGTGAAGGCGGGCGATCGTCTGTCGGTCGCGATGGGCTCGCAGACTCTCGGCTCCTGGCCGATGAAGGTGATCCCCGACCTGCCGCCGACGATCGAGATCAAGGGCGCGCCGGACAAGACCGAACGCGCCGCGCTGAAGATCGACTATCAGGCTGCGGATGATTACGGGATCGACCGCGCCACGGCGCTGATCCGTCGCCCCGACGTATCAGGCGAGCCGATGTCCCTGCCGCTGGGCGGGCTCGCCGGCCGCCGGGACGGCCAGGGCAGCCTTGTCGCGGACCTCACCGCCCATCCCTGGGCCGGCTTGACCGTCGAACTGGTCCTCACCGTGGTCGACGTCGCGGGTCAGACCGGTCAGACCGCTTCGATCCCGATGACCTTGCCGGAACGGGAGTTCAAGCATCCGGTCGCCAAAGCCGTGATCGCCCAGCGCAAGAATTTGGTGCGCGAGCCCAATAAGCGGCGCGAGGTGGGTCAGGCCCTGGCGCGCATCGCCGCCCAGCCGCGGCTGTATTCGGATGACGGCGTCGTGTTCATGAGCCTGATGAGCGCGCGGGCGCGCCTCTTTCTGGACCGCGACGGATCGTCGGTCGACACGGTGCAATCGCTTCTTTGGGACACCGCGTTGCGCGTCGAGGACGGCGAGATCGGCGTGCAGGAGCGCGATCTGCGCGCCGCCGAGCAGGCGCTCCGCGACGCTCTGGACCGCAACGCGCCGGATGAGGAGATCCAGCGCCTGATCGATCAGCTGCAAACCGCCATGGACAAGTTCCTGGAGCAGATGATGCGGCAGGCCTTGGAGAATCCGCCGCGCCAGATGACGCCGCGTGAGCGAGAGAACGCCCGCACCATCGACCGCCGCGATCTGCAGCGCATGCTCGACCAGACCCGAGAGGCGGCCAAGCGTGGTCAGCGCGACCAAGCCCGCGCGATGCTCGACCGTTTGCAGCAGATGATGGAGAACCTGAAGAACCCGCAATTGGCCGAAGACGGCGACATGGACGGAGACGAGAACTCCGAAGCCATGCAGGCGCTGCAGGACATCGAAAGCCTGGCGCAACGCCAGCGGGACCTGATGGACCGAGGCTTGCGCCAGCAGAACCGCCGCAACCAGCAGGCCCAGCGCAATCGGCAGCAGCGCCAGCCCGGCCAACAGGGGCAACGCCAGCCCGGCCAGCAGGGTCAGCAAGGCCAGCAGGATCAGCAGGGCGAAGAGGGCGACGGCGACGAGGAAGGCGATCTCGCCGGCGATCAGGAGGAGCTGCGCCGGCAGCTCGGCGACGCCATGCGCCGGTTGGGCGAGGCGATGGGCAACGTGCCGGGCGGGTTGGGCAAGGCGGAACGCTCCATGCGCGGCGCCTCCGACGCCCTGCGTCGCGGCCAGCCCGGTCAGGCGCAAGGGCCCCAGGGCGACGCGATCGACCAGATGCGCGAGGCCGCCCGGAACATGATGGATCAGATGGCCGGGCAGGGGCAGGGGCCGGGCATGGGCAATCCGGACGGCCGGCTGCGCAACCGCGCGGACTCGTCGCGGCCACGCGAACAGGGCCGTGATCCGTTGGGTCGGCCGACCCCGAACGCGACGGGCGTCGACACCGGCGACATCGTCATTCCCGACGACAATCAGGCCGCCCGCAGCCGCGAGATCTTCGAAGAACTGCGCCGCCGCGCGGGCGATCCCCAGCGGCCGACATTGGAGCGGGAATACATCGACCGACTGATGCGGCGGTTCTGAGCCGCGTCAGTCGTCAGCGCGCCTTCACCTTGGTCTGAAACGCGAAAAGCGGAAAACCCGCTATTTCTCATAATGTTATGAACAAGATCGGCTTCGACGTAAGCCGATCTTGTTCTACCGCTGCAGCAACTCGATCTCCAGATCGGCCTCTTCCGGGGTCATGCGCCAGCTATGGCCATGCTGACCTCGGATCGGCCCGATGACTCCGCCCGGCGGCACCTGGGCGAACTTCATCTGAATATCCACCGCCACCTGCGCCGGAAGCTTGCCGCGGATGGCGAGAGCCACGATCGCGCGCGCGCTGCGCCGTTCGATCGCGCGCTGGATATGGATTTGCTGGAGCCCGGTCCGGGTCGCCAGCGCCGAGAGCAGGAAGGCGCGATCGCCATAGCGAACGGCTTCCAGCAGCAGATCGTCCGACATGGCGCCGGCCTCTTGAAGCCGCCCCGCGCCGGCCGGAGCGATCGCCGCCGCCGATGGCGTCAATGGAGCGCGGCTGGCGCCGGTGGTCAGACGATCGTCCACCATCTTGGCCAAGAGTTTCCGCGTGCCATCGTCCATGTCGCCGCGCGCGGCCAGTTCGTCCAGCAGGTCGCTGGCGACGAAGCGCGCGATCTTGAGGGCGGCGGCGAAAGGCAGGCGCGGGCGGCGGACGAGCGGCCCATGCCAGACCTGCCGATCCGAGGCACGTTCGATCACCAGATCCAGCGTCGCCTCACGGATCTGGGCGGAGGGGTTGGAGAGCAGGTCGGTGATCGCGGCGACGTCGTCGGTCTCCACGATCGCGTCGGTCACCGTCTCGGTCAGGCCCTTGCGTTTCGAGATGGCGCTGAGCGCGCCCTGAACCGGCGGGCTGGCGATGATCGCCAGCAAATCGGCGTCGGTCAGCACCGGCGAGTATTGCAGAATCGGGCCGGCCACGGTGAGGTCCGGGTCGCGCGCCAGAAGGGCGATAAGATGCGTCGGCGCGTTCGGCAGGTCCTGCAACGCCTCCGCGATGATCCGTCGGACCACGGCGAGGCTGTCGCGCGCGAGCATGTCCACGATCGCCAGCGTCGCATGCTGCACGCCTTCACGCTCCGCGTCGGAGAGACCAGGCATCAGGCGCGTCAGCTTCGCAGCCAGATCCGACCGAACGGCGGAGTCTGAATCATTGGCGAGAACGCTGTCGATGGATTGTCCGGCGGTGGGATTGCCGGCCAGGGCGCGACGCACGGCGGGGGATTTGTCCTTGGCGAGATGGGCGAGGATTTCCGGGCGCATGTCCTGCCGCGACGCGATCAGGCGACGGCGTTCCTCGTCCAGGTCCGGGGTGGTCTCAGGCATGGGCGTGACTCTTACTTGCCGCTCGCGGTGGGTTCCTCAGCGATCGCCAGTATACCCTTTCCTTTATGTTTTACCGAGTACATGGCGAAATCAGCGCGTTTCACAAGGCCGTCCGCGGTCTCCAGCACGCCATGAGCGGTATCTGGGTGATAGACGGCCATTCCGATCGACAGGCCCAGCGGCTTGGACGCGTCTCCACCGGGCGGCGTCAGATGCACCGCCGCCTGAATCAACTCGTTCGCGCGGCGCTCGCCGATGGTGCTGTCGGCTTCGTCCAACCAGATCGCGAACTCGTCGCCGCCCAACCGCGCGACCAGGTCGTAAGCGCGGGTGCGGGTGTTCATCATCCGGGCGACGTCGATAAGCACATGATCGCCCGCCTGATGCCCCAACCGGTCGTTGATCGGCTTGAAGTTATCCAAATCGATATAGAGCAGGCTGCCGGGACGGCGCCGGCGCGCCGCGCGGCCGAGAGCGGTGCCCAGTTCAGTCATAAAGGCGCGGCGGTTCAACAGCCCGGTCAGCGGATCGGTGCGCGACTGATGCTCCAGCCGTTCGTGATCCCCGGCTTGCTTCAGCACCACGCCCAAATGCGGCTCCACCGCGCTCAGCAGCGCGAAGGTCTCTTCCTCCCACTCCGCTTGATCTGGACCGACTTCCCGGCCGACCAGAAGCATCCCGTTCAACGCGCCGTCATAGGCCGTTCGGTAGGCCAGGTAAGCCCAACCCTGCACCTCCAGCCTGGTTTCCTTGGCGTCATAGCTGAGGGCTGCGGCCATTTGCCCCAGGTCTTCGTCGTTGGGCAAGGGGCCGGCCGCGGCCGCCTTGGACAGGACGGGCGCCGCTCCTTCGGACCGGTGCTCGACGTTGAGGATCGAGGCCCCCTGAGCGCGGGCGGCGCGACGCATGACGTCGACCGCGCGGGCCAGCACCAGCCGGGATTCGGCCGTGCCGCGGATAGTGTCGATCACGAAGGCGACCAGCCGTTCGCGCGCGCTGGCCTGCGCCGCTTCGCTGTCCCGTTGGCGGATCTCGGTCACATCGCGGCCGACCCCGCGGACGCCGATGCGCGCGCCGCTCTCGTCGAACATCGGCAAGGTGGACATCTCGTAGCAGACGGTTGATCCATCCGGCGCGACCAGCCAGCAATCCGTCCCGTTCGCGGGATAGTCGGACAGGAAGGGGTCGTTGCCTTCGGCGGTTGGGTCGAACAGCAGCGAGGAGCCTTTAACCCCAATCAACCCGGTCGATTCATGGCCGGCGACGCCGCGGCCCGACACGAAGATGAATTTGCCCGAGGCGTCGCATTCCCAGGCGATGTCAGTGGATATCTCCACCAGATCGCGGAAGCGCTGACGACTGTCGATCAGGGCGTGCCGCATCGCGACGTCGAAAGTGGCGTCGCGCGCCAGCAACAGAACGCCCTTACTGCGGTCGGCGCAAATCGTGGTGATCGACAGATGCGCCGGGGCGCCGTCCTTCGGCAGCGAGACCACGCCGTCCGCGCCGCCATCCTGGGCCGCCTTCTCGAGCAGGGCCGCGATCGCCGGCCAGCTCGGGTCGGAGGGGTCGGGCCATCGCGCCGCCAGCGCCTCGCCCGGCTGATTGAGCGCGCGCACCCCGCCCTTCTCCTCCCACCAGAGGAGAGGCGCCGGGAAGTTCAGCAGATATTGTCCAAGGCTAGTCAGATCTGGCGGCCGGGCGGCGTCCATCGTCACGTCTCAAGGTCAATCAGGATATGGTTCGAAGCCTTGTGCTTGTCACAATTCCTGGGCACAGTCGATCCATCATCCGGTGTATGATCATATCGCCCCGGTCGCGCGGGGCGGGCTCAACGCAAGGGGTAGCGTGGCATGTCTCACGACGATTGCCCAGCTCTGGTGCTGAATGCTGATTTTAGACCGTTGTCCTATTTTCCTTTGTCGCTCTGGTCTTGGCAGGAGGCGATCAAGGCGGTCTTCCTGGGGCGCGTGAACATCGTTTCGGAATATGATCGGATGGTCCGATCCCCGAATTTCGAAATGCGCCTGCCTTCGGTGATTTCGCTCAGGGACTATGTGCCGACCGCGCGGCGGCCGGCCTTCACGCGCTTCAACGTGTTCCTGCGCGATCGATTCGCCTGCCAGTATTGCAACCGACCTTTTCCGACCCAGGAACTCACCTTCGACCATGTGGTGCCGCGGTCGCGCGGCGGTCGCACGAACTGGCATAATGTCGTCACCGCCTGCGGGCCCTGCAATCTGATCAAGGGCAACAGGCTGCCGGGGCAGGGCGGCGCGATGCTGCCGATCCAGCAACCCTTCCAGCCCACCACCTATCAGCTGCAGGAGAATGGCCGGAAGTTCCCGCCCAACTTCCTGCACCAGAGCTGGCGCGACTTTCTCTATTGGGACACCGAGCTGGAGCAGAGTTAGCGCGCTTTCAACCTAGTCTGAATCACCGAAAGCCGAAAACGCGCTACACTTCATAAAGCCATGAACAAGAACGGCTTCGACGCGAGCCGATCTTTTTCTAGGCCCGCACCAGCCCGGACAGCGGCTTCACCGCCGCGCTGTCGGGGAAGATGGAGCCGTCGAGGTTCCGGTCCGCGATCTTCAGATGGTCGCGCAGCACGCCCTTGACCACGCCGCGCAGGTCGATCGTCGGCCTGAGATCGCGCCCGTCCAACAGGCGATCGCTGGACAACCCCGGCCAATCCGCCAGCACGCGCCCGCCGCGCACCGCTCCGCCGATCAGCAAGGCGCAGCCGCCCGTGCCGTGATCGGTGCCGCCCGTGCCGTTCACCGCGACGGTGCGACCGAACTCGGTCATGGCGATCACCACCGTGTTGGACCAGGCGGCGCCCATCGCCTCCGGCAAGGCGGCCAGCCCGTTCGCCAGCCCGCCAAGCAGCGGCGCCAGCCGGCCGTCGAGCGCGCCCTGGCCAGAATGGGTGTCCCAACCGCCCATCTCCAGCACCGCCACGCGCGGCCCATCGGTCGCGGCCAACAGCTTCCCGGTCGCTTGCGCGAGAAGCTTGAAGTTCTGCGGCTGGAAGCCGCGCCGCGCGGGGGCGCTCTTCATGCTCTGGTCCGCGCCCAGCACGCTCTCGGCCATGGCGTGGGCTTCGACGCCCTGCTTCAAGGCGGCGGCGAATGTGGGATCTGGGGCGTAAAGCTCGGTTAGCCGCTGCATCAGGTCGCCGCTGACGGTGGGCGGGGCGGCGGGAGCCCAGGTGGAGATCGGGATCGCCCCGCGCATCGCCAACGGCGTCGCCTGTCCGACGGACAGGCCGATGCGATATTCCGACAGGCGGCGGCCCGCGCGCGCCGGAACGGCCGCGAGCGTGCGGTTCATCCAGCCGTCGTTCGTGCTGCGCGGGGCGTTCAACCCGTTCTCGAGCACCATCTGCGCGTCGAAATGCGAGCGCCCGCGATAGGGGCTGGCGGTTGCGTGGATCGGCAGCAGCGCGCCCTGCGCGTAGAGCGGATGCAAGGCCGCCATGGCGGGATGCAGGCCGAACATGCCGCCCAGATCCAGCAGGCCGCCCTCCCGGCCGGGTTCGTTCAAGGCCAATCTGCCGCGCAGCGTCGCGTAGTCCGGATCGCCGTAGGGCGCGACGGCGGCCAGCCCATCCATCGCCCCCCGCAGGATCACGACGATCAGCCGCGGCTCGGACCCGACGGCGGCCTGGGCGCCGCCGGACGCCAACGCCAACAGCGCGGCGGCGCCGCCCTTCAGCACATGTCTGCGGTCGAGCATGATCATCTCCGCATGAAGGAGGGGGAGGCCAGGATGAGGGTCAGGGCGTCGGCCCCGCTGGCGGCGCGGCCGACCGCTTGGCGCAGCGCGGGCGGGGGCGCGTCGCCGAAGGCGGCGGTCATCGTCTGGAACGGATCGCTCCGCGGGGCGGCCAGGGTC
>JBMLRS010000666.1:0-1147 GCA_049240905.1 Elsteraceae bacterium | reverse complement strand
AGACGATGGCCGGCCGGGGCGGACAGGTCTGTCTGCTGGATCCGGCCATGTTGCTGCCGATCATGGCGCGGGTGACGGAGCATATCGGCCTCGGCCTCACCTATTCCTCCAGCTTCAACCACCCCTATCAGATCGCCCGGATGCTGGGCAGTTTGGACCATCTGAGCAAGGGACGCGTCGCCTGGAACGTCGTGGCCTCCACCAGCACGCTGGAGGCGCGGAATTTCGGGCTGGAGGAGATGCCCGGCCGCGCCCAGCGCTATGACCGGGCTGACGAAGTTCTGGAGGCCTGCTTCGCCCTTTGGGACAGCTGGGAGGACGGGGCCCTGCTGTTCGACAAGGCGAACGGGAACTTCGCCGATCCGTCCAAGATCCATTACGTCAACTATGAAGGGAAATGGATCAAGACCCGCGGCCCGCTGACCACGCCGCGCAGCCCGCAGGGCCGTCCGGTGATCATGCAGGCCGGCAGTTCGGACCGCGGCCGCGACTTCGGCGCGCGCTGGGGCGAGATCATCTTCACGCTGCAGCATGAAAAGTCGGACATGCAGGCCTTCTATCAGGATTTCAAAGGGCGCATGGCCAAGCGCGGCCGCGCGCCCGAAAGCTGCGTGATCCTGCCCTCAATCGACGTGGTGATCGGCGAGACCGACGCGCTGGCGCGCGAGAGGGCGGATTATGTCAACAGCCTGGTCGACACGCAGTTGGGCATGGCGCAGATCTCAGGCCATATCGGCGTCGATCTGTCCAAACTGGACCCCGATCTGCCGCTGCAGGACGTGCAGCTCGAGGAGGGCTCGCGCGGGTCCTTCGACGTGATCCTGCAGGGGGCCGCCCGCGAGGGACTCACCATGGGGGAGGCCGCGCGCCGCTTCGGCATCAGCGAACTTTGCCCGCAGATCGTGGGATCGCCGGAGACCGTGGCCGATCATTTCTGCGACCTGTTCGAGAGCCGCGCCTGCGACGGTTTCGTGCTGACCCCGACCACCATGCCCGGGATGTACGAGCAGTTCTGTCGGTCTGTGGTCCCGATCCTGCAAAAGCGGGGCGTGTTCCGGAAGGAATACACGGGCAAGACGTTGCGCGATCACTTGCGCTCCTGACCGACCCGCAGGAGCCGCGCCATGGCCAAGCCGAAGATGCATCT
>JBMLRS010000665.1:0-7446 GCA_049240905.1 Elsteraceae bacterium | reverse complement strand
CTATGACCGCTGGACAAACGACCAGCTGCTGGAGCGCCTCTGGGGTGAGCACATCCACCTCGGCCACTACGGCACCCCACCGCGGCCTGTTGGAGCCGTGGACTTTCGCCAGGCCAAGGCGGCCTTTGTTCATGAGCTGGTGCGCTGGAGCGGCCTCGACCAGCTGCCCGCAGGGTCACGGGTGCTGGACGTGGGCTGCGGCATCGGCGGCAGCGCCCGCATCCTGGCCCGCGATTACGGTCTGGACGTGCTCGGGATCAGCATCAGTCCTGCCCAGATCGCCCGCGCCACGGCGCTGACGCCCGCCAGCCTGCCCCACTGCCGCTTCCAGGTGATGGAGCTGGGCGGTCCGGGGATCGCAGGATTGTCGACCGAGGGGCTGCAGACCATCACCGGCCTCGCCATGTTCACCGGCGCGATCACCGCGATCGTGAACCCGGACGAAACCCGCCTCGCCTGGGCCTTGCCGCGCGCGCGCAAGCAGTTGGAGCCGGTCTCCAGCGATCCGGACGCGGTCTATGCGGCCGTGCATGAGATCGACCTGTCCAATCTCGAGCCGATCGTGGTGATCCCGCCCAGCCCGGCCAACACCCGAGACCTCAAGGATTATCTGGGGTTGGAGATGCATGCGGGATATCTGGGCTCCTGCGCCTCCGGGCGGTTGGAGGACATGCGGGCGGCGGCGCAGATCCTGGGCGGTCGGCAAGTGAAGGCTGGCTTCCAACTCCACGTCATCCCGACCAGCCAGGAGCTGATGGCGGCGGCGGCGAAGGAGGGGTTGATTTCCACGCTCGTCGAAGCCGGGGCCTTCGTCTCCTCTTCCAGCTGCGACTATTGCTTCGGGCGGATCGCGACCATGACCGCGGGTCAGCGCGCGGTCTCCACTGGCACGCTGAACGTGAAGGGGCGGATGGGCAGCCCGGATTCCGAAATCTATCTCTGCAACGCCGCGACCGTGGCGGCCTCGGCCATCGAGGGGCGGATCGCCGACCCCCGGAATTATCTGTGAGGGCGCCATGCAGCTGAAGAATCTTCGCGGGCGCGTCGCCTTCATCTTCACGGAAATCGATTTCGACGTCGATCAGATCATCGGCGTGAAGAACATCAAGATTCAGAACGTCGACGAGCTGGCCAAGGTGGCGATGCAGAGCTACGACCCGGATTTCCAGAAGCTGGTGAAGCCCGGCGATCTGGTCGTCGGCGCGCAGAATTTTGGCTATGGCCACCCGCATTACCCGCCAATGCGCGCGCTGCGCCATCTGGGGATCACCGGGGTGATCGCGGAATCCTTCTCGCCCGGCTACTGGCGCGGGGAGATCAGCATGGGCTTCCCGCAGGTCAGCTGTCCGGGGATCCTGGATTTTGTGAAACGCTGGGACGAGGTTGAGGTGGATTGGCGATCCTGGACCCTGCGCAATCTGACCCAAGGCCGCGAGACCGCGTTCGAGCCGCTGTCCCACGCCGATGAGGCGATGCTGGCGGCCGGCGGATTGGTGCCCTACCTCAAAGCCGCCCCCGCCGGCTGAGCGCATGACCGCGTCCCACCTCGACCGTCGCCCGGCCAATCATGTTCCGCTGACTCCGATGAGCTTTCTGGAGCGCGCGGCGGCGGGCTTCGCTGATCGCGTGGCGGTGATCTCCGGCGAGCGCTCATTCACCTACCGGCAGTTCAATGACCGCTGCCGGCGCCTCGCCTCGGCGCTGATCAAGCGCGGCGTCGGCTATGGGGAGACGGTGGCGGTGCTGTCGCCCAACGCGCCCGCGCTGCTGGAGGCGCATTACGGCGTCCCGCTGATCGGCGCCGCGCTCACCGCGATCAACACCAGGCTGGACGCGGCGACCATCGGCTACATCCTCGATCACAGCGAAGCGAAGATCTTCATCATCGACCGCGAGTTGGGAAATCTGGGCCGCGCCGCCCTGGCGGAGGCGAAGTCAAAGCCGCAGGCTGTCTATGTCGACGATCCGGACGCCCAGGGCGGGGAGCTGGTCGGCGAGACAGGCTATGAAGAATTGCTGGCTGAAGGGGATCCCGCCTTCGCGGGCGTCGCCTTGCGTGACGAATGGGATTCGATCGCGATCAACTACACCTCGGGCACCACGGGCGACCCGAAGGGCGTGGTGTATCACCATCGCGGCGCTTTCCTGAACGCGATGAGCGCGATCCCCTCGCTGCGGCTGGGCCATGAGATGGTCTATCTCTGGACCCTGCCGATGTTCCACTGCAACGGCTGGTCCCAGACCTGGGCGGTGACCGCGCTGGCTGGGACCCATGTCTGCCTGCGCCGGATCGAGCCCGCGCGGATCTTCGAACTGATCGACCGCCACCAGGTGACCCACGCCTCGGGGGCGCCGATCGTGCTGAACATGCTGCTGCAAGCCGCGGCGACCGCGGGCCGCAAGACCACGCATCCCGTCACCTACACGGTGGGCGGCGCGGCGCCGCCGGCCGCGTTGTTGGAGCGGATGGAGGCCCTCGGCTTTCATATCATCCACGGCTATGGGCTGACCGAGACCTACGGCCCTTCGATCGTGTGCGATTGGCATGCGGATTGGGATCCCTTGCCCCTGACCGAGCGGGCGGCCCTGATGGCGCGCCAGGGGCTGCAGACCTACGGGATCTCCAGCATGATCGTGGCCGACCCGATCAGCCTCGCGCCCGTGCCGGCGGATGGCGAGACGGTGGGCGAGATCCTGCTGCGTGGCGCCACGATGATGAAGGGCTATCACAAGAACGAGGCGGCGACGGAGGCCGCCTTCGCCGGCGGCTGGCTGCACACCGGCGACCTGGCCGTGGTCCACCCCGACGGCTATGTGGAGGTGAAAGACCGCGCCAAGGACATCATCATCTCCGGCGGCGAGAACATCTCCAGCCTCGAGGTGGAGAGCGTGCTCTACCGCCACCCCGCCGTGCTTGAGGCCGCCGTCGTGGCGCGGCCAGACGAGAAATGGGGCGAGACGCCCTGCGCCTTCGTCACGTTGAAGCCGGGCGCGGAAGCCTCGGCGGAGGAGCTGACCGTCTTCTGCCGCGAGAACCTCGCCCATTTCAAGGCGCCCAAGCATTTCGTCTTCGGCCCGCTGCCCAAGACATCGACGGGCAAGATCCAGAAGCATGTGCTGCGCCTGCAAGCGCGCTGACGCCCCTCCAAGACGGCGCGCTGGACGCCGCCCCTGAGCGAATTGCCTCTTGGCGCGATGTAATATTCTGATATTACATTTTGACAGGAGGCTGATGTGTTTGGCGTGCTGCGTCTTTTGGCGTTCGTCATTGCGACTCTTTGCATTTCCGCGGCCGCTGGCGCGGAAGCGATCTTGCGCGTGAAGGTCAACGCCGAGTTCACTTCGCTGGACCCCGTCGCCAATCTCGATTTCAACGCGCGCAGCGTCGTCAACGTCCTTCTAGAGGGGTTGGTGGCTTACCGGGAGGACGCGTCGGTTGGTCTTATGCTGGCCGACGATTTGGAGATCAGCCCAGACGGTCGGCGTTATCTGTTCACGCTGCGCGATGGGGTGACCTTTCACAATGGCGCGCCGCTCGACGCTGACGCGGTGGCGTTCTCCTGGCGTCGGTATCTGGAGCCGTCCAACCGTTGGCGCTGCTTGCCGCAGTTCAACGGAGAGGCCGGCGCGAAGATCATCGCCGTCGAAGCGCCTAACCCGCGCAGCGTGCTGTTCGAACTGGACCGGCCTTTTCCCGCCTTCCTGGAGCGGATGGCGCGGTTGGACTGCGCGAGCGCCGGGATCTTTCATCGGTCGTCGCTCGACGCCGAAGGCAAATGGTTGCGCCCGATCGGAACCGGGCCGTTCAAGTTGGGCGAGATCCGCCGCGGCGAGCATTTGGATCTGGACAAGTTCGCGGAGTACAAGTCCAGACCAGGGCCGCGCGACGGCATGACCGGGGGCAAGGCGCCGCTGGTCGACAAGGTTCGCCTCACCAGGGTTTCGATCGAGAACACCGCCACAGCCTTGTTCGGCGGGCTGATCGACGTCGATCCGGATCTTTCGACGGCCATGGTCGACGTGTTTCTGAACCATCAGGACTTCACGTTGACGACGCAGCCGAGCTTCGAGCTGATCGGGTTGCTGTTTCAGACCACGGATCCGCTGCTGTCCGATCCCCGGATCCGCCGCGCCGTTCTGCTGGCGCTGGACCGCGAAGGCCTCTCGCGGGTGATCAGTCAAGGACGCGTTGGGGCGACGCATTCCCCGATCCCCTCCGGCAGCGTCCATTCCAGCGCTCTGGAACGCGCTCCGCTGCCCTATGATCCGGCGCAGGCGCGGCTTTTGTTGGCGGAGGCGGGTTACGCCGGACAAACGCTGAAGCTGTCCGCCAGCCGTCGTTACATGACGGTGTTTCTGGCCGGAATCGCCATTCAGGACATGCTGCGCCAAGTCGGGTTCGCCGTGGAGCTGGAGGAGTTGGAGTGGGAGTGGTTGTTCGCTCGCTACGGCAAGGGGGAGTATCAGATGATGATGTTTCCCTATTCCGCCAGGCTCGATCCGGCGCTCAGCTATGAGATGCTGGTGGGGTCGAAGTCGTCGCAACCTCATAAGGTCTGGGACAACGCATTCGCGATCGAACTGGTGCAGCGTATGATGGAAAGCGGAGATCCGGTCGTGCGGCGGAGCCTGCTGGATCAGCTGCACCGCCGGTTCGTGGCGGATCTGCCGATGATTCCGCTTTGGAACCCTCCGAACCTGACATTGCGTCACAAGCGCGTGAAAGGTTTTGAGCCTTGGGCGGGGATGACGCCGCGATATTGGGGGGTGTGGCTCGAATGACCGCGCCCGTCGTCGTTCCTCTCGAACATCCCTCAACGATAAAATGCCAGGTCGCCAGGGCTCTGCGCGCCGGCTTCGCGAGGATCCGCGCGTCGTTCTTAAATCTTTCCACCTTCAGCAAAGCGTTGATCGCCTCCAGCGTGAGCCTGCTGATCTTGGCGTTGGTTCAGTTGATCGGCGGCGAGGTGCTGTTCGGCATCGATCGTTCCTTCGCCCGATTTCGCGACAGCACCGTGGCGTTGGAGACCGCCGACGCGCTTGAGCGGCGGTTTCTGGATCTGCGGAAGGAGGCGCGGGCGCTCGCGCTTTCCGGGCCCGGCGCGTCGGAGGCGGGCGTCTCGACCGCGCTTTCCGCTTTGGCTCAGGCGGTGGATGTCGGGCGTGAGAGCCTGGGCAAGCCGCAGCATCGTCATGACATCGAAGTCTTGTCCAAGCTGCTGGCCCAATATGAGGTGAGCTTTCGCCTCTCAATCCGGCTTCGGGCGACACAGATCGCGATGACCCAGGATTTTCTGGACGAAGCGAACGAGAGGATGCGCAGCAGCCTCTATCTCATCGGACGGCTCGCGGGCTTGATCGGCGCGCGCGAGGAGCAGTTGCGCGCCACTTCTGGGCTGGAGAGCGTGCTGCTGGCCCAGCTTAAGGCGCGGCAGGCGCTTGAGCGGCCGAGCGAGGCCGCTCTGCGGGACGCCGCGCGCTCCTTCGTCGGGCTGAAGGCGTTGGTGGTCGAGCTCAAGACGATCGCCGCCAACCCGCTGATCCGGCCGATGCATGAGGATCTCGCCATCGCGACTCAGCGCTTCGTCGAGAGCTTCGACACGGTCAGCTCGATCGCGCGCGCGGTCGACGACATCAACAATGGCGTCATGGCCGCGACGGCGACCCAGATCGCCGAGGCGATCGAAGGCCTTCGGCGCGACGCGCTGATCGACGCGGCCGAAATCACCGACTCGCTTTCAGAGCGAATCAGGAGCGCCCATCTCGCGAACGTGATCCTGGGCGTCGCCGCGCTGTCGATCGGCGCGCTCTGCGCCTGGGCGCTATCGGTGGCGACCGCTCGACCTGTGGTGGAGATGGCCGGGGCGATGCGTCGTCTGGCGGCTGGCGACAAGTCGGTGACGCCGCCGGCCGAAGGGCGGCGCGACGAGATCGGCGAGATGGCGGCCGCCGTCGCGGTGTTCAAGGCGAACATGATCGAGGCGGAGCGGTTGGCCCGGATCGAACAGCAGATCACCGAGGAGACGAACCGACGGCTGGAGGAGAAGGTCGCGATACGCACCCAGGAATTGCAGCAAAGCCGGCAGGAGCTTATGGACTCCTTGCAGCGCCTGACCGAAGCCGGCGCCGAGATCGCCGCGCGCGAGAAGATGGCGTCGCTTGGCCGCGTCGTGGCCGGCGTCGCGCATGAGGTGAGCACGCCGCTGGGAGTGGCCATCACCGCCTGCTCCAGCCTTGCCTTCTTTGGGGAGGAGTTTCGCGGAAGGGTCGAGGCGAACGATTACACGCAGGCGGATCTGGCCGAGTTTCTCGCGACCCTCGTGCGCGGATCGGAACTGCTGTCGGAGAACCTGGGCCGCGCCGCGCGTCTGGTCAGTTCCTTCAAGCAAGTGTCGGCGAACCAGCATGTCGGCGAGCAGCGTCGCATTTTGCTGGGCGAGCATATCCGCAACATCGCCGCCAGTCTGGAGCCGGAGATCCGGAAGCTTGGCCATCGTCTCGATCTGAGGCTGGACGATACGCTGGACGCGACGATGCGCCCGGACGCCCTCTGGCAAATCATCAGCAATCTGGTGATCAACGCCCTGATCCACGGTTTGTCGAGGGATCGTCCTGGACGGATCGGCGTGTCGCTCGACGCGCAGGACGACATGGCGGTCGTGCGGGTGTGGGACGACGGGGCTGGCGTGCCGCCTGAGATCCAACCCCACATCTTCGAACCCTTCTTCACCACCAAGCGCGGGCAGGGCGGCACCGGGCTGGGCCTGAGCGTCGTCCACACCCTGGCGACCCAGACCTTGGGCGGGCGCGTCGCCTGCGAGAGCGCGCCCGGCGAGGGGACGGTGATCTCCGTGTATTTCCCGCGGACGCTGACGATAACCGTCGCCGCGGCCTGAGGTTCAGCCCGCCAGACCCAGGGCCCCCGGATTCATCAGCCCGCGCGGATCAAGCGCTTGCTTGACCGCGTCCAGCATGCCCCTGGTTCCGGGAAGAAGCAGGTCGCGGAACGGATAATCGCGCGCCACCTGCCAGGACACGCCGCCCAGGCTGGCGTAGAGCTCTTGCGTGCGGCGGCGGAGATCGGCCACGGCGGCGCGCGTCTCCGGGTTCGCCGGGCGGTCGCGCCAGGGCTTCACCACCTCTTCGCCCAGGCTGGCGACATGCAGCGGAGTGATCTCGTCCCGCCAGTAATAGGCCGGCTCCAGGAAGAACTCGTTGGCGGTGGTCATGGTCATGACCGAATAGACGATGCCGGCCTTCTCCATCGCCGGCTTCTCCGCCGCGTAGAAGGCGTCGTTGGCGTCCAGCACGCGGCGATGCTCCGACAGCGGGAAGACCGCGTGGATCGGGACCCAGCGCTCGCCATCGCGGCCGAGCATGCCGCGCACGGGTCCGAAGGGGCGGGCGCGCATCACGCGCGGCACCGAATTGTCGAGCGGGACGCCG
>JBMLRS010000664.1:1496-7153 GCA_049240905.1 Elsteraceae bacterium | reverse complement strand
TGGCGGCCGTGCGGTGGGGTCTGCCGAACACGGGCGCGCTGCCGTCCCCCCCGGGCGCCCGGGGGAAGGACAGGACTATCCCCCTGCCCGCCCAGGGCGGCGACGGGGAGCCAACCTATTTCCTGCTCCGCCCTTTCGGTCAGGAGATGGCGATCGCCTTGATCGGCGGCCGCAGAGCGCGCGAGATGGAGCGAGCCGGTGAACGCGCAGCGGTTGACGCCGCCTTGCGCGCCTTGAAGAGCGCGATGGGCGGCGCGATCGAAAGGCGGCTGATCGCCTCGACCGCGACCGCCTGGGCCTCCGACCCCCTCGCGCTTGGCGCTTACGCCATGGCGAAGCCCGGCGCGGCGGCCGCCCGACGGCGCTTGTCGCAACCGCTCGACGACCGCCTTTTCTTCGCTGGGGAGGCGACCCATCCCACCATGCCCGCCACCCTGCACGGCGCCTATCTGTCCGGCGTCGAGGCGGCGCGGCGGGCGGCGAAAAGCGTCTAGCCGGTCTTCTTCGCGTTCCAGAACAAGGGGAACGGGCTGCGGACGATGTCGGAAACATTGTTGCGCCGCGCGATCGGTTGGAAGCCCTGGCCCAACGGATAGAAGGGGGCGTCCTCCCAGGTCAGCAGCTGGATCGCTTCGGCGACCTTCTGCTGGGCGGCGAGATCCGGCGCGTCGAACCAGGCGCTGCGCAGATCCTCCATCTTCTGGCTGGCGTACCATCCGAACCAGCCCTTCTCGCCCTGCCCGCCGATCGGGGCGTGCGCGCCTGGGTCGGCGAGGTTCAGCCCCTCCCAGGAGGTGCAGAAGGCGCTCCAGCCGCCCTTGTCCACCGTCTCGCGGTTGTTGCGCCGATTGATCATCGTGCCCCAGTCCGAGCCCTGAAAATCGACCTTGAGCCCCAGCTTGGACAGAAGGTCCGCGCCGATCTGACAATAGGCGTTGAGGATCGGGTAGTCGGTCGGCGCCAGGAACACCACCCGCTCGCCCTTGTAGCCGCTCTCCGCCACCAGTTGCTTGGCCTTCGCGAAATCGCGGGTCCCGGTCAGCGCCTCCAACCCGGCCTTGTTCGCCAAGGGCGAGCCCGGCGTGAAGACGCCGACGTTGATCCCGAACAGCGAGGTTTCGTCGCCATAGGCGGCCGCCATGAAATCCGCCTGATTGATCGCCGGCAGGATGGCGCGGCGCAGCTTCACGTTGTCGAACGGCGGATGCAGCATGTTGAAACGCATGACCGCGACCGTGCCGATCTTGTCCAGCAGATCCACCGTCACGCCGCGCGCCTTGCGCAGCAGCGGCAGCAGATCCGGGGTCGGGGATTGCCACCAATCCGCCTCGCCGTTCTGCATGGCGGCGGCGGCGGTCGCCGCGTCCGGGATCACCTTCCATTCGATCCGGTCGAAATGCGCGACCTTGCCGCCGGAGACGAAGTCCGGCGCCTCGGCGCGGGGAACATAGGCGGCGTTGCGCGCGAAGGCGGCGGATGCGCCCGGCACCCATTCCGGACGCAGGAAGCTGTAGGGCCCGGAGCCCACATACTCCTCGATCTGCTTGTAGGCGTCCACTTTGGCCATGCGCTCGGGCATGATGAAGCAGACGTTCGCCGTGGGCTTGCCAAGCGCCAAGGTCAGCAGGGGAAAGGGTCGCTTCAGCCGGAACTCGAAGCTGCGGTCGTCGATCGCCACGAGTTCGTTCAAGGCCTGCTCCAGCCGCTGACCGAAGCCGTCCCGCTTCATCCAACGCGCGATCGAGGCCACGCAATCGGCCGATCGCACGGGCGCGCCGTCATGGAACTTCAGCCCCTCGCGCAGTTTCATCCGCCAAGTGAGGCCGTCCGCGCTGGTCTCATGCCCCTCCACCATTTGCGGGCGGGGCTGCATGGCCTCAGTGACGCCGTAGAGCGTGTCCCACACCATATAGCCGAAATTCCGCGCGACCGTCGTCGTCGACCAGACAGGGTCCGGGTTCTGCAAATTCCCTTCCGGGATGAACCGCAGCACTCGCGCCGCGCCCTGCGCGATCGCCGGCTTGGCGAGGCTGATCGGACCGACGGCGGCGACGGCGGCTGCTCCAGCTAATAAGTCGCGACGCTTCATGGCTTGATCTCCTCGATTGGATTCCGGCTCGGGCGCGGCGGCGACCGGCTCGTCGGAACCGTCGCTGATATCGGCGCCGCATACAATCGGCATCTGATAACGGCCCCGCGCGACGGCGACGCGCGCCCCACCGCGCTTGACCCGATGGCGGCAAGGCAAGATGATCAGAAAGACGTTCACAAATTGACTGAGTAATCCTGAAATGCCCGCCCTCACCGACCAACAGAAACAAATCGTTCAATCCAGTTTTCGCGATGTCAGCCCTAAGGCGGATGAAATTGCGCTGGCGTTCTACGATCGATTGTTCACGGTCGCGCCTTCTGTACGGAGCCTGTTTCCAGATGATCTGACGGAACAGCGGCGGAAACTGATGTACACACTGACCTTAGTGGTCGCAAATCTGAAGAATCTGGAGGAAGTCGTCCCGACGATCGAGGCGCTGGGACGTCGCCATGTCGGCTATGGCGCGGAGCCCGCGCATTACGAAGTGGTGGGCGGGGCGCTGCTGCACGCCCTCGCCCAAGGGCTGGGCCCCGCCTTCACGGATGACGTGAAGCAGGCCTGGATCGCCGCCTACGGGGTCATCCAGGCGACCATGCTGAAGGCGGCCGCAGCCGCCTGAGCAAACAGCCCAGAGAGAATTTTGCCCCAACCAATCGAGTTTTCGGTGAGCGTTTCAAACAAACTCTCTGGTTTCTTCTCTGTCATTGTTGGATCGCTTTCTCTCGCGGCGAAGCGACGGAACGACGATTGAGTGACGATCACGGCGCCTGCCCCTGTCGCGCGGCTTGGCGGCGTGCTGGGCTACGACTTCGCCGTACGTCGCGAGCCGCCGACCTCGCTTGGGCTGGAGGTGTTTCTGTAGCTGGACGGAACTGCGCGGGACGGCCACTCTCAGCCTGAGCAAACAGAGAGGCAAAAGCCGTCATGTCATTCGATTTCAAGGGTAAGCGCGTCATCGTCACAGGCGGCAGCCGGGGCATCGGCCGCTCGATCGCGCTGGGTTTCGCCGAGGCGGGCGCCGCCGTTTCGATCTGCGCGCGCGGGGCCGACGGCGTCGCGACGACCCAGGCGGAGCTTGCGCGGTTCGGAAATCCGACCCACGGCGCGGCGGCCGACATCGCGGACGCGGCCGCAGTCACGGGCTATGTCGCCGAGGCGGCCAAGGCGCTGGGCGGAGTCGACATCCTGATCAACAACGCCTCCGGCTTCGGCGCGGGCGACGACGAGGCGGGCTGGGCCGCGAGCGTCGCGGTCGATCTGATGGCCAGCGTGCGCGCGAGCCACGCGGCGGAGCCCTACCTGACCCAGCAGGGCGGCTCGATCATTCATATCTCGTCGATCTCCGGCTTCCGGCCGACCACTCGGATGCAGGCCTACGGGGCGGTCAAGGCGGCCTTGTTTCAATACACCACGTCTCAAGCGCTGGCGCTCGCCGCGAAGGGCGTTCGCGTCAATTGCGTCGCGCCGGGCTCGATCGAATTCCCCGGCGGCAGTTGGGAGCAGCGACGTCTGGCGAAAGACCCGCTCTACGACACGGTTCTGAAGCGCATCCCGTTCGATCGGCTCGGGCGGCCGGAGGAAGTGGCGAACGTCGTGCTGTTCCTCGCCTCGCCGCTGGCGAGCTGGGTGACCGGCCAGACCATCGCGGTGGACGGCGGCCAGCTCCTGGGTTGAAACGTCACGCGTCGTAGCCGCTGAGTTTCGGGGTCAGCGCGAACTCGTGGGCGAGGAAATCCACGATCGCGCGGACTTTCGGCGCCAGAAAGCGACGCGTCGGATAGACCGCGTGGACCGGTTGCAAGTGAGGGGCGTAGTCCGTCAACAGCATGACCAGTTGCCCGGACTCGATCTCCTGATCGACGAAATGCCAGATCGGCACATAGCCGATCCCCAAACCCTCCAGCACCGCGGCGCGCACGCCCTCCGTGCTGTTCACGCGAAAGCGGCCCTTGATCGGGACCGAGAGATCGCCGGACGGCGTCGTGAACGTCCAATTCGATCCGGTCGCAAGTCGGGAATAGTGAATGCAGTCATGGTCGGCCAGATCGGCCAAACTGCTTGGGCGCCCGCGCTTTTCGACATAGCCGCGCGAGGCGACCACCACCCGCCGGTTCGTGCCGATGCGGCGGGCGACCAGACTGCTGTCCGTGATCGCTCCAACCCGGATCGCCACGTCGATCCCCTCCTCCACCAGATCCGAGAAGCCGTCGCTCAAGGACAGATCGACGGTGACGTCCGGATAGCGGTCCAGAAAGCGCGGCAGCATCGGCAGGATATGCAGCCGGCCCATGACGGCGGCGGCGCCAAGCCTGAGCGCGCCTGAGGGTTTCCCTTTGCGGCGGCCTACGGCGGAGCGCGCCTCGGCCACCGTCTCCAGCACGCGCTGGGCGTGCTCGTAGAACACGCGGCCGTCGTCCGTCAGGGTCAGGGCGCGGGTGGTGCGCGCGAACAGCAGGCAGCCAAGTTGCTCCTCAAGCTGCGCGATCTGGCGCGACACGGTCGGCTGGCTGGCGTTCATCTCGCGCGCGACGGCGGTGAAGGACCCCGCCTCGACCACGCGCACGAAACTTCGGAACAGCAGGAGATCATCGCTCATTCATGCAGTTTACGAATGAATGAAGTGCGATCAAGCCTCGTTATCCTTGCCCCGCAAATGGCGCATCTCTTCGTCATCAAACGCCGCGGTCATCCGATCCGCGGCCCTCTTAAGGAGAGACCACCATGAATTTCACCAACAAGACGGCGCTGGTCACCGGCGCCAATCGCGGCATCGGCCTGGCCCTCGTCACGGCCCTGCTCAAGGCCGGCGCGCGCAAGGTCTACGCCGGGGCTCGCAACCCCGATCAATTGGCCGCCGCCGTCGCGCTGGATCCGAACCGGGTGACCCCGCTTCGTCTCGACATCGCCGATCGGTCCCAGGTGGACGCCGCCGCCGCGGCCGCCGGCGACGTGGAGATCCTGATCAACAACGCCGGCGTGCTGGATTTCGGCGACGCGTTGACCGTTCCGGTCGCCGCCATCGAGCGCAATTTCGCCGTGAACGTCTTCGGCACGCTCGCCATGGCGCGCGCCTTCGCGCCGATCATCGAGAAGAACGGCGGCGGCGCGATCACCAACCTGCTCAGCGTCGTCTCGCTCGCCAGCATTCCCGGCCTCGCCGGCTACAACGCCTCCAAAGCGGCTCTGTGGTCCTTGACCCAGTCGCTGCGCGGAACCCTGGCCGCGCGCGGGATTTCGGTCCATGGCGTGTTTCCAGGCCCGGTGGACACCGACATGGCGTCGGAGATCACGATGCCAAAGACCAGCCCGGCCGAGGTGGCGCAAGCCATCCTGGAGGGCATGGCCAGCGGCGCGGAGGACATCTTCCCCGATCCGATGGCGCGCGAGGTCTACGCCGGCTGGAGCAAGGACCATAAGGCGGTCGAACGTCAGTTCGCGGCCCTGTGATCCGACGCCAAAGAAGGAGGCCGACATGATGAGCCGCCACGATCTTCAAGACGACTTGAACGCCTTCCGCGCCGCCTGGGAGGCGCGGGTGGGCGAAGCGACCGCCAAGTTGATCGCG
>JBMLRS010000664.1:0-1486 GCA_049240905.1 Elsteraceae bacterium | reverse complement strand
AAATCTACGCGCGGCGCGCGACGGTATGGGGCGCGCGCGCCGCCAAAGCAGGCGACGCGCTCCCAACCCCGCCAACGCTGCTGGACGCCCATCGGCGCCCGTTCGATCTGAAGAGGCTGGTCGCCGAGCGGCCGATCATTCTGGTTTTCTATCGCGGCGGATGGTGCCCTTACTGCAATCTGGAGCTGCGCGCCTATCAGGCGGCCTTGGCCGAAATCCAGGCGGCCGGAGCGGAACTGGTCGCCGTTTCGCCGGAAACGCCGGATCATTCGCTCTCCACCGCCGAGAAGAACGACCTTGCCTTCACCGTCCTGTCCGACGCGGGCGGCGCGCTGGCGAAAGCGCTGGGGATCAGCTTCACTCTGTCCAACCAAGCGCGGCCCTACTATGAAAAAGCGGGCTTGATCTTGCCGGAGAAGAACGGGGACGACAGTTGGTCCCTGCCGACGCCGTCCGTTTTCGTGGTCGCGCGCGCCGGCGCCATCGCCGCAGCCTTCATCGAGCCGGACTATCGCAAGCGAACCGCCCCAACGGAAGCGCTCGCGGCCTTGAAGGCCGTCGCGCCAACGCTCGGCCCGACGCATTGGTGACGAAGTCGAGCGCCGGTTCGCAGCCAAGGAGCGGAACGGACGCCATCCGGGACGGCGGCGCAGCGCGCTCTGCGGCGTCAGCGCTTCGCCAGCGCCATCAGCGAGAGCGCCGGCAGGGTCGCCAGACCGGCGAAGCAGAGCGCGTAGCTGCCCGTGAAGCGCACGGCTTCAGCGAAGATCGCGGGCGCGATGACATAGCCAATGAAGGTGAAGAAGGTGGAGCCGGCCGTGGCGTCGCCGATCTTGCCAGCCGGGGCCACGCGCGCGACCTCAGCCAGATAAACGCCGTTCCAGCTGATCGAGGCGACGCCCGCCAGCGCGCCAGCCGCCATGATCCAGCCGATCGGCATGTCCGGGCCAAGACTGGCGATCCCGGCGATGGCGAGGATCGAGCCCCCCGCAAGCATCTGCAGAGTGAGGCGATTAGAGCCGATCCGATCGGCGACATAGCCCGCGCCGATCCGCGCGCCGGTGCCGACCACCTGCATCACCGCGAACACGCTGCCGGCGACCGCCAGACCGACCTTCGCCTCCTCCACCAGAAAGGTGACCAGGAAGGCCAGCAAGCAGCCCTGCACGACAGCGAAACTGAAGCCCGCCACGGTCACCCTTAGCATCGAAGGGCCCAGCTTCATCGCGCGGGTCGGGGCCGCCACGACGTCCAGCGAGAAAAACGGCCGCCAGCTGACCGGCGCATCCGGATTGCGATTGCCGTCGATGGCCTTGCGCCAGGGCTGCAGCAAGAGAGCTGGAATCAGCGCAAGTATCGCCGCGAGCGCGAGCGCGGCGCGCCAATCCACCGCCAGCGCCACCGCCGGCACCAAAAGGCCCGCCGCCACGCCGCCCAAGGGCACCCCGGCCTGCTTGACCGAAAAGACGAGACTCATGTGCCGCTT
>JBMLRS010000663.1:0-6313 GCA_049240905.1 Elsteraceae bacterium | reverse complement strand
CGCCTCGCATATTGGTGTTCCGCTCCGGCTTGTCATCCTCGCCCTGCCCGAAGAAAGCGAGCCGGAATTCTATGTGAACCCGACCATCGCCAGCTCCTCCGCGGAGCGCGCCCGGCATGAGGAAGGCAGCGTGTCGATGCCCGGCGTGGTCGCGGAGGTCGAGCGGCCCGCCCGCGTCGTCGTGGCGTTTCAAGACCTCTCTGGCGCGCCGCGGACGATCGAGGCGGAGGGCCTGCGCGCGGTGTGCCTGCAGCACGAGATCGATCAGCTCGACGGCGTTTTCTGGATTCAAAAGCTATCGCGCCTGAAGCGGGAGATGGTGATGAAGCGTTTTGAGAAGTTGAGCCGCGCGTCGTAACCCGCGACCGGATCTGAACGAAACGATCGCAGCGCGGCCCAGCGCCGCGCCACCAGCGAATTGGAGATCGCAGAGATGATCGGCGTGTCGCCCACCGCCCTCGCCTACGCGGCCGCCGGCTACGCCGCGATCGGCCTCGTCGTGGCGGTCGCTTTCCTGTTCGTCGGCTTGGACCGGCTGCACCCGGCCGCGCGCGGGCGCTGGACGTTTCGGCCCTTGCGGTTGCCTGGACTCACGCTGTTATGGCCGGTTGTCTTGCGGCGCTGGCGACGCGGCGCGGCGGAGCCAACGGCGATCGCGACGCAGCGGTTGCAACGCCGCAGGCACGCCCAGATATGGATCGCGATCGCCGTGCTGCCGCCGCTGATCCTGCTGGCGGGCTTGGCCCTGCGCCAGGCCAGCGTCGCCGACGCGCCGCCGCTGCTGCTGGCGCCGCCGTCATGAGCGCGGGCTACGTCGCGGTTGGCTGGAACCGCAGTAAATATGTCTATGACGGCGTTCTGCTCGCCGCGGCGGCTGGATATCTGACCCTGTATTTTCAGGTCGGTCCCGCGCTCGCCCGGACGGCGCTTCCGATCGATCCCAGGAGTCTGTCGATCAAGGCCTTCGGCTCCTGCGCGTTCTTGATGCTCTCCCTGATCCTGATGATCGGCCCTTTGGCGCGGTTGGACGCCAGATTCCTGCCCCTCCTCTACAATCGACGACATTTCGGCGTGATGACCTGCGGCGTCGCGGCCTGTCACGTCTACGCGGCGCTGGGCTGGTATTTCGGCTACAGCGAGACGCCGCCGCTGGTCGGTCTGCTTGGGGCAGACGTCGGGCTGCCGTTCATTCCGCTCGGGATCGGCGCCTTTCTGATCCTTCTGCTGCTCGCCTCCACCAGCCACGACTTCTGGCTCGCGTTCCTCGGCCCGCCGGTCTGGAAAGCGATGCATCAACTGCTCTATCTCGCCTATCTGCTGGTCGTCGGCCATCTCGCGTTCGGAATTTTGCAGGACGCGCGAAACCCGTTTCTGCCGGCGGTCGCGCTGACGATGGCGACGGCGGTGTCGGCGCTGCACCTGCTTGCCGCGCTCAAGTCCCGGCGTGAGGACGCGCGCTACGCCGCGCTGATCGACGCGGGTTGGGTCGACGCAGGCGAACTGTCCGCCTTCCAGGAGTCGCGGGCGGTCGTGGTGTCTTTGAGCGATCGGGAGAAGGTCGCGATCTTTCGGCATGAGGGGAGACTGTCGGCGATCTCCAACGTCTGCGCCCATCAGAACGGCCCGCTTGGCGAGGGCCGCGTGATCGACGGGTGCGTCACCTGCCCCTGGCACGGGTTTCAGTATCGCCTGGAGGATGGTTGCGCGCCGCCGCCCTTCACCGAAAAGCTGCCGACCTACGACCTCGCTCTCTCGGGCGACCGCGTGCTTCTGAACCCGACCGCCCATCGACCGGGCGCTCTGGTCGCGCCCCTCGCCGCGAGCGTGGCGTGAGCGCGCCGCGCGACTTCTTCGTGGGCTGGTCCGGCGCCTTGCCCGCGGCGCAGGGCCGATTTCTGCGCCGCTTCGCCGCGCTGTCGCTGTGCCTGTTCGCGGCGCTCGGCTTGCTCCTCTCAGCCGGGGTTGACGATCCAGGCGACGGCGCGGTCGATTGGGGACAGGAAACCACCCGGACCGGAACCCTGACCCTGCGGCCCTATCCTCTGCTGCATCAGACCGACGGCCACACCTTGATGATGGCCGGGTTCGGCAAGTCCGGCGTCGAGATTGAACCCGGCATGGAGGGGCGAACCGTCTCGATCAGCGGGTTTCTCGCCAAGCGCGGCGCGTTGGACATGTTGCAGTCCGGCGGCGAGCTGACGCCAGCGCCGGAAGCGTCCCCCGTCCCGGTTCCGTCCGCCGTCTCCCTTGGCCGCTGGAGGCTTACGGGCGAGATCTGCGACGGCAAATGCTATGCGGGCGTGATGCGGCCGGGGACAGGCTTGGCGCACAAGGCCTGCGCCAGCTTCTGCGTGCTGGGCGGCGTGCCCCCCGTCTTCGTGACCACCGCCCCGGTCGAAGGACAACGCTTTCTGTTGATCGCCGGCCCAGGGGGCGGCCCGATGCCCGATCGATTGCGCGAAGCGATCGGGCGCAGGGTCGCGCTGGAAGGATCGATCGAGCGTGTCGGGGATCTCTTGATCTTCCACGCCGAGCCCGAGAGCCTTCAAACGCGATAGAACAAGATCGACTTGCCTCGAAGCCGATCTTGTTCAGAACCTGATGAAGAATCGCGCCTATTCCGCTTTTCGCGATTCAGACCAAGTTGGAGGCGCTAAACCGCGTCGAACCACACCACGCGGTTCCGCCCCTCCGACTTCGCGCGGTAGAGCCGCTGATCGGCCAGGTCGGTCAAGGCCTCGGGCGATAGCACCCCGTCCCATTGCGCGACGCCGGCGCTGAAGGTGGCCGGCGGCAGCGCGACCTCCTCGCTGGCGCCCTGGCAAGCCTGGGGAAACAGGCGCCGCACGCTGTCGACCAGCCGGCTGGTGTCCTCCGCGCTGGCGCCGGGCATCAGCACCAGAAACTCCTCTCCGCCCAATCGACCGACCATGTCGGAGCCGCGGAAATGATGTGTCAGCAATTGCCCCAACCGCTGCAACACGCGGTCGCCGACCATATGGCCGTGGACATCGTTCACCTTCTTGAAGTGATCGACGTCGATCAGGGCGACGGAGATCTTGCCTGCGGCGCGCGCCGCGACGCGCATGGCCATCTGCAGCTCCAGCCGGGCGGCGCGGGCGTTGAACACGCCTGTGAGAGCGTCGAAATGCGCGAGGCGATCCAGCTCGGACAGGCGCGTCACCACCGCGTCGATCCGACCGATCAGATCGCGCGGACGGATCGGCTTCGAGATGAAGCCGTCCGCGCCGCATTTCAGCGCGGCGACCTGGCTCACCGGGTCGCTTTCGCCAGAAACATAGAGAATGGGCATGGTGGCGAACCCGGGCAGCTGGCGCACGATCAACGCCAACTCGGCGCCGGTGCAATCGGGCAGGTGCAGATCCAGAAGCAGCAGATCCGGATGGAAATCCATCAGCTTGTCGATCAGTTCGGAGGCCGCCTGGACGCAGTCCACCCGATAGCCCGCGCTCATTAGGGTCTTGGTGATCAGCGACGACATCGCCAGATCATCCTCCACCACCAGAACGCGCCGACCGCTGAAGCCGGCGGGACGCTGGCAGTTGGCGATCAGCCGGCGCAGCTCGTCGATCGGGTAAGGACGCACGAGAAGGCCGGCGCCGCCGCGCCGAACGCAGGCCAACCGCTCATTGAAGCCATCGTCTTCGCACGTGAACAGGGTCGGCTGCTCCTGCTCGCGAGCGGAAGGCGCGCTGCAGAGCGGGCGCACCAGGATGGTTCCCGGCTCCCCGGCGTCGCCATCGGCGACGGGCAAGCCGATCAGCGTCAGATTGCGTCGGAGCGTATGGTCGTCCGTCTCCAAAGCCACCATGGACACTGTCGTCAGCAGCGGCGCCGGGCGGGCGGACTCAATCTTCGTTGTCATCTCGATGCTCCTGGAACGCGAGGTTCGTCGTATCCGCTCACTTCAAGCGACATGCCGCGACAAGATCGTTGGAAATGTTGGCTTTTCCGAGACCCCTGGGCGGATCTGTTCGCAGGGCGCGTTGCAATTTGAGAAAACCAGCCAGGCCTTCGCCGCGTGAGATGAGGAATCACGCGGATTTGCAGGTGGCATGGCGCTTGAGAAAGACAGGCCACCCAGTTTGGAGTGCTTGCTGAAAATGTTAGTCCGCAAAACCACAGCCCGGCGCTACGCCGGCCCGTCCATTCCACGCAGCGACAAGCGTTACAGCAACCCGCTGCTTCTGTTGAGCCTTGAGGGCCGATGCGTTTACACGATCGACTGGAGCTTCGGAGGCATGAAGATCGCGGGCGTGTATGACGGGTTGCCGTTGGGCAAGGAGGTTGAGGGGCGGATCGTCGGCCTGGTCGACGAGGAGGAGGAGGACGCCATCCATTTCGCCGCGAAGGTGATCCGTTGCGACGAGAAGGGACGGACCACCCATCTGCGCTTCACGATGTTGAGCGACGACGCCTTCGACATGATGGAGCGCGCCTTGGTGCGCCGGGAGACGCCTGTTCCCTAGAACAAGATCGGTTTGCTTCGGAGCCGATCTTGTACAGAACTTCATGAAAAATAGCATGTTTTCGGCCTTGGGCGCTTCAGACCAAGTTGCGAACGCTCTCACGCTTGGCGCCGAAGCCTTTATCAGCTCTCCATCGCCTCCCAGGCCTGCTTCTTCCGATAGATCGTGGAGGGCGCGACCTCCAGCAACGCAGCCGCGCGTGGAATGTTTCCGTCGCAAAAGGCGATCGCCCGTTCGATCGCGCTCTGCTCCACCATCCAGAGCGGCTTGATCTCCGGCTTGCCAATGGGTTCGGCCGGGGCTTCGCGCGGAGCGTAGGCGGCGCCCGGGGCCGAGGGCGGGGCGGCGGTCGACGGTCCGGCGCGCAAGGCGCGCATGCCGGGGCTCAAAGGCGGCGGCGCCATGTCGGCCGTCACCAGTTCGCCGTCGTTCAGCACGACGACGTTCCTGATCACGTTCTGCAATTGCCGGATGTTGCCCGGCCAGTGATAGGCGCGGATCATCGCCTCGACGTCGGCGGCGAAGCCTTTGAATTGCTTGCCTTCTTCTTTGGCGTATTGCGCCAGCAGCACGTTGGCGATCTCGATCGCGTCGTCGTCGCGCTCCCGCAGCGGCGGCAAATGGATCGGGATCACATGAAGGCGATAATAGAGATCCTCGCGGAAGCGCCCCTCCTCCACTTCCTTCATCGGATCGCGGTTGGTGGCGCAGAGGATCCGAACATCCACCTTCTCCAGCTTGGCGCCGCCGAGTTTGGTGAAGGAGCTGGTCTGCAGGAAGCGCAGCAGCTTCGTCTGCATGTTGAGCTCCATCTCACAGAGCTCGTCGAGGAACAGCGTGCCTTCATGCGCCCGGGCGGCGGCCCCTTCGCGATCTTTGGTCGCGCCAGTGAAGGCGCCCTGAACATGGCCGAAGATCTCGGACTCGATCAGGTCCTTCGGGATCGCGCCGCAATTGATGGCGATGAAGGGCTTGTTGCGCCGGGCGCTCGCCTTGTGGATCGCCTCGGCGCAGACCTCCTTGCCGGTGCCGGATTCGCCTGTGATGAAGACGGTGGCCTTGCTGGCCGCCGCGCTGTCGATGATCCGATAGATCGGCTGCATCACCGGCGCGGAGCCGACGAAGCCGTGATAACGGCTGCGTCCGCCGATCTCGTCGCGGTATGTCGCGACCAGGTTCTGCAGCTTCTGCCGCTCGAGCGCGTTGCGCGAGGTCACCACCAGCCGGTCGGCGGAGAACGGCTTGACGATGAAGTCGGACGCGCCGGCCTGCATCGCCTCCACCGCCGTGTTCACCGAGCCGTGGGCGGTGATGACGACGACAGAGGTCGGCACGTCGTCGCGCTTCAAGGTGCGAAGCACCTCCAGCCCCGACATGTCGGGCAGCTGGAGGTCGAGGATCACGAGCTTGGGCAGATGGGCGCGAATATGATCCAGCGCGGCGGCGCCGGTGGCGACATGCTCCGCCTCGATCCCGGCCTTCTTGAGATACTCCATATAGACGCTTGCTAGGGCCGGCACGTCCTCCACAAGAAGCACTTCGCGGGATGCCTTCGTCGCCATCTTTGTTTCGTTCCCTATTGTCCGCGCCCGCACACCATGACCGCGATCGTTCGCCCCATGACCTCCAGATCGGTCTTGATCCAGCCAAGGAACCCGGAAAGTCGGATCGCATAGGAGTAATCGTAGCCGACCTTGATGCGCACGTCTTCGATCGTCTCGTCATATCCCTGATGCACCTGGGCGAGGCCGGTGATGCCCGGGCGAACGCCGTGAACCCGCTCGACGTAGAACGGAATCTGCCGCTCCAGCTTCGGCACGATG
>JBMLRS010000662.1:0-1250 GCA_049240905.1 Elsteraceae bacterium | reverse complement strand
AAGCCCGCACGCATCATGATGTCCTCATCCATCATGACCACGGACATCAGCGGCTGCGCCTTGTTGGTCTGCAGCTTCTGCAGATTCACCGCCGAGCGGGAGCCCTCATAGATCACCTTGATCCCGCTGGATTTCTCGAAGGACGGGATCACGTCGTCGCGCATCAGGCCGGCCATGCCGGCGGGGCCGCCGACCACGATCTCCTTCGCCTGCGCGCGCACCAGCGCGGGAGCGGCGACGCCGGCGAGAGCGAGGGCCGAGACGGACATGAAAGATCTGCGAGAGAAATTCTGGGTCATCGCTGCTTCCTTCCTGGGTTGGGATTAACTATTCGGCCGCGTCGCTTTGGCGCCACTCGCGGGCCTGCATCATGCGGCGATGCATGTGCTCGCCCGCGGTGATCGGCGGGTAGCGGCTGGGATTGCCCGGCCCGACGCAGGTCTCGATGCAGCGCACCTCCGCGTCGTAGTTCGGGTGCTGGAAATAGGAGAGCGACATCCGCTCGCTCGACGCGTGCTCGCGTGGGGGATTGACCACGCGATGCTTGGTGGAGACCCAACGGTCGTTGGTCCATTGCGCCAGAAGATCGCCGACATTGACGATGATCTGATGCTTTTCCGTGACCACGTCGAGCCAGGCGTCGTTCTTGTCGAGCACCTGCAGCCCGCCCTGCGCGCGCTCCTGCAGCAACAGGGTCACGCTGCCGACGTCCGAATGCGCGCCCGCGCGCAGCTGTCCCGGCTCCGGCGCGTCAGGCTGCGCTGGGTAGTGGTTGGCCACGCAGGTGGAGGAGGCGCGGTCGTTCTTGTCGTCGAAGAAATGGGCGTCGACCCCGAGGCCGGTCGCGCAGATCCGCATAAATCGGTTCGCGAGATCGTCCATCTCCCGGTAGAACGCCTCCCAGACCGCCTGATAATTCGCCGGCTCCCTCGGCCAGATGTTCGGGGCGTAGGTTCGGCCGAACTCCGGCCGGCTGAAATAGGGATCGCTGACGTCGATCCGGCTCATCATGTAGTTTTCGCGCAGATCGGGCGGCAGACCCTTGTTGTACTTGTTGCCGCTGCGCTGGCTGGCGACGCCGTTATAGCCGCGAAAGACGTCCAGCGCAGGCGGCGCCGATTGGCGCTTCACCGCCTCCGGCAAAGCGAAGAATTCGTGGGCGGTCGCGAAAGCGGCGTCGATCGTTTCGCTGGAGACGCCATGACCGGTCAAGGTCAAGAAGCTGGAGGTTCGGAAGGCCTGATCCACCT
>JBMLRS010000661.1:0-5384 GCA_049240905.1 Elsteraceae bacterium | reverse complement strand
AACCGGGCGAGGGCGGCCTCCACCAGCGCAGCTGGGGCGACGGGATCGAGCAGGTCGACGATCGCGAGATCCGTCTCCGCGCCTTTCTGTCGCGCCTCGGCCGCGACCGCCTCCAGCCCCTCGCGATTCTTGCGGGCGTGCAGCAGCAGGCCGACGCCGGGCCCGGCGAGCCTGCGGGCGACGGCGGCCCCGATGCCGCTTGAGGCGCCGGTGATCAGAACGCTGCGAAGAACGGCGGACATTTTGCTAGAACATTCCTTGAGAGCGGTCAGCTCCATCAAACTGACTCAATCCTGCTGCAATCCGCTAGAGAAGTGTTTCGCATTCACTGGCGAGAGAAAGGCTTTGGACGGCGCATGAGCACGGAGAATCACATCGGTCGGCGGGGCGTCTTGCTGGGCGCGTCGGGTTTGGCGTTGGCGGCGGGGTTGAGCGGTTGCGCCGGCCGCGCCCCGCCCAGCCGGCAGTTCGCGGAGATCACCTTCCGGCAGTTCGCGCCCCTGCGCTTCCGCGCGGGAAGGGTCGACATCGCGACCGAATACGCCGCGCCGCGGACCGCGCCCAACGTCGATCATCTGTTCCCGGTCACCCTGTCGGGCATGGCCGAACGCTGGGGCTTCGACCGCCTGTCCGCCGGCGGCGGGGAGTTGACCGCGCGTTACGTCATAGTCTAGGCCAGCGTGATCGAGACCAGCCTGCCGCGCACGCAAGGCCTCCGCGCGACCTTCAAGATCGAGCAGAGCGAGCGCTATGACGGTCGCCTGATCACAAGGCTGGATCTGGTCACGCCGCGCGGCGCGGTCGAGGGCACGGTGACCGCGCAGGTCGACCGGGTCGAGACGATCGGCGAGAACGCCAGCATCGCCGACCGCGAAGCCCTCTGGTTCTCCATGACCGAGGCGATGGGGCGCGATTTGAACGCCCAGATGGAGCGCCAGATCCGGACCCATCTCCTGCGTTATCTGATGACCTGAGCGCGGGCGTTGGCCAAGCCGGGGGAAGACCCCTACGACACCGGGGCCGGCTTCGACCGGCTCGCCGATTACGTCAATTACGCCGTCATCATCCTGATCTGGGGCAGCGCCTTCTACGCCGTGCGGCTGACCTTGGACGTGGTGCCGCCCCCGGTCTCGGTCGCCTATCGCTGCTTCCTGGCCGCCCTCGCTACGGCGGCGCTGGCCCTCTACCAGGGCGCGCCGATCAGGCTTACCCCGCGCCAGCTCATGTTGACCGCGGCGCAGGGCGTGCCGATGTTCGGCCTCAACTACATCATGTTCTATCTGGCGGTTGACCGGATCCCCAGCGGTCTGGTCGCGGTGATCTTCTCGACCATCGTCATCGTCAACGTCGCCACCATGGCGCTGGTCCTGCGCGTGCTCACCTCGCTGCGGGTGATGCTGGCCGGACTGCTGGGCGTGGTGGGCACCGCGCTGGTCGCCTTTCCGGATTTCCACGCCCCGGAGCTGAGCGGCGCCCTGCTGGAGGGCGCGGGCTTGACGATGATCGGCGTCGTCGTCTCCTCCTTCGGGCAGATCATGGCCGCGCGCAATCTGAAGGAGGGGGTGCCGCTGGTCGCCAGCATCATCTGGGGTCAGGTCTGGTCCGGCATCTTCGCCGTCTTCTGGTGCCTCGGCTTCGGCCTGCCCTTCGTCATGGACTGGTCCTGGACCTATCTCGGGGCCATGACCTATCTGGTCCTCGGCTCGTCGGTCGCAGGCTTCGTCTTGTTCCTGCGGTTGGTCGAGCGGATCGGTCCGGCGCGCGCGGCCTATTCGTCGGTGCTGTTTCCGCTCGTCGCCCTCACAGCCTCGATCCTGTTCGAAGGCTTGGCGGTGGGGCCGGCCCTGCTGTTGGGCGTGGCGTTGATCCTGATCGGCAACGCCATCGCCTTGAAGCGGTAGAGGGCGATCCAGGCAGAAACATAAATTTCACCGTCATCGCGAGCTCGGCGTTTTGCGTTCCGCGCAAAAGCGCCTGGGCGTGGCGATCCATCTTTCAGTGCAACAGGCGCCTGTCGCCGGATAAATGGACCGCCACGCTTCGGTCGCGGTGACGGGCTTTTGAGTGATTAAGCCTTAAACTCTCGGAATCTAGCCCGAGAAGGCGCCCTGCGCGCCCGAGCTGTTGATCATCGAGAGCAGCTCGCGCCGGGTGTCGCCGTCGGTGCGGAACACGCCCAGCATGCGCGAAGTGACCATGCCGACCCCGGTCTTGTGCACGCCGCGGGTGCTCATGCACTGATGCTGCGCTTCGATGATCACGGCCACGCCGCGGGGCTGCAGCACTTCGTCGATCGTGTTGGCGATCTGCGCCGTCAGCTTCTCCTGGATCTGCATGCGCTTGGCGTAGGCGTCGACCACGCGGGCCAGCTTGGAGATGCCGACCACACGCCGGTCCGGCAGATAGGCGACATGCACCTTGCCCAGGATAGGCGCGAGGTGGTGCTCGCAGAAGGATTCCAGACGGATGTCCCGCAGCAGCACGATTTCGTCATAGCCGGCGGTTTCATCGAAGGTGCGGGCCAGCAGTTCGACCGGGTCGGTGCGGTAGCCTTCGAACCATTCCTGGTAGGCTTCGGCCACGCGCTTCGGCGTGTCGAGCAGGCCCTCGCGATCGGGGTCCTCACCCACCCAGCGGATCAAGGTGCGGACCGCAGCTTCGGCTTCTTCGCGGGTCGGCGCGGGCAGGTTGGCTGCGCTGTGCGCGACGATGGTGCGCTTGGGCGCGGGCAGGGTGGTCGCCGACAAATCGAATTCCTTTCAAACCATTTCGGAGCGCGACGGAGAGGCGCTGCGAGAACTTGAAATGGATGGCTCCCACCACCTTTCAAGCTCGAAAATGTTCCGCCGCGTCGTCAGCGCGACGGTTTTTCGTTCAACAAGCTTTCCACTGCGGCGGCCACATCCGCCAGCGGAATCGACGCGACGTCTTTCGTTCCATAGCTTTTCGCCTCCAATCGGCGAAAAACCGGGGCGGCTGGCTGGTATTTCGCGCCGTTCGTGAAGCCGAAAAGCGAGACCAGCTTCACGCCGCCGGCCGCCAGCATGTGCGCGGTGCCGCAATCGTTCGACACCGCGACGTCCAGTCGCGACCCCAGCGCCGACACCATCATGGGTTGGGCGACGGCGGGATCGAGCGCGGCCGGCTCGCGCCAGCCCGGCATGATCGCCTCCGGCACGGCGGCGCGCAGCGGGGCGAGCCATTCGGCCTCCTCCGGCCCGAGGATGAAGACCGGCGTGCGTCCCGCCTGCGCCTGGGCCTTGGCCAGATCGACGAAACGGTCGAGCGGCCAGCATTTCGTGCGGTCGCCCGCGCCCGGGACCAGCGCGACGTAGGTTTTGCCCGGCGGCAGCAGTTGATCCGCGAGATCCGCCTGCTCCGGGCTGAACCAGACCGTCGGCGGAAGATCCACCTGCGGCTCCTGCTTCACCGCGTCCAGCAGCATCATGAACTGGTCGATCAGCCGCTCCGGCTTCTTGAAGCTGCGCGGCCAGCGGCTGGAGAACAGGAAATGCTTGGAGGCGGAGATGAACACGCGATGGCGGATCCGGCGCACCGCCAGGGTCTTCCACCAGGTCTTCTGCATGTCGATCACCAGATCGAACTTGCGCCCGTTCAGCGGCCGCCTCCAGGCGTAGGCCTGGGCCTTCTCCATGCAGATTCCGGCGTTCTCGATCACTTCGTCCAGATAACCGGCCGTGACGGGGGCGAGGCTATGGGCGTAAGCGGAGCCGCCTTCCGACATCACCAGCGTGATCTTCGCCTTGGGGAAGCGGCTGCGCAGCGAGCGGAAGAAGGGTTCCTGCAGATAGGCGTCGCCAATGCGCTGGTCCTTGCCATGGACCAGGATGGTTTCTATCCGGGAGTTGCGCATGCGCTCAGTTCAGGCTGATCGGCTGATGCGGCGAATCAAGCGAGAAGGCGGGGATTTCGGCGTTGAAGCGCACGCCCTTGTCGGTCTCCATCTCATAGGCCCCGACCATGATGCCGGACGGGGAGCCGAGCGGCGTGCCGCTGGAATATTCGAAAGAATCGCCGGGCTCCAGCGTCGGCTGCTTGCCAACCACGCCCGGCCCGCGCACTTCCTGCACGCGGCCTTGCGCGTCGGTGATGCGCCAGTAGCGATTCAGCAGCTGGACGCTTTCGTCTCCCTCGTTCTCGATCCGGATGTGGTAAGCCCAGACATAGTGATTGTCGCAAGGCGACGACTGGTCCTCGAGATAGACCGGGCGGACGGAGATGGCGATGTTGCGAGTGACTTGGCGATACATAGCGACACTTTAATCCATTCGGGGTGCGTCTGTCGATTTGGCATCCCATTTATGCGAAACAATCGCCCATCACGGACGGGGACAAGCATGGGGTACGAACAGGACGCGGAAAGCTTCGCCATTGGCGTCGGATCGAAGACGGCGGTGCGCCTCCGATTGGATCGGGCCAATCGCCATGGTCTGATAGCGGGCGCGACGGGAACCGGCAAGACCATCACGCTGCAAATGATGGCGGAATCCTTCAGTCGGGCCGGCGTGCCGGTCTTCGTCACCGACGTGAAGGGCGATCTGTCCGGCATCGCGGCCCCCGGCGAGGCCAAGCCCCGGCTGATGGAGCGGTTCCAGCGGATGGGCGTCTCGCCGTTGTTCGACGGCGCGCCGACCGTGCCCTGGGACCTGCTGGGCGATCAGGGCCACCCGATGCGCGCGACCGTGTCGGAGATCGGGCCGCTGCTGCTGGCCCGGCTTCTTGAGCTGAACGACGTGCAGGCCGGGGTGCTGAACATCTGCTTCGCGCTGGCCGACGACGAAGGTCTGCTGCTGATCGATCTGAAGGATCTGCGCGCGGTTCTCACCTTCGTGTCCGAGCATGCGCGGGAGCTGCAGCCGCGCTACGGGTCGGTCGCCTCGGCCTCGGTCGGCGCTATTCAGCGCGGCCTGCTGACGCTGGAGAGCCAGGGCGGGGAGTTATTCTTCGGCGAGCCGGCGCTGGAGCTGGCGGACCTCATGAAGACCGACGCGCAGGGGCGTGGCGCGATCAATCTGTTCGCCGCCGACAAGCTGATGGACAAGCCCCGGCTCTACGCCATCTTCCTGCTCTGGCTGCTGGCGGAGCTGTTCGAAGAGCTGCCGGAAGCTGGGGACATCAGCAAACCCAAGCTGGTCTTCTTCTTCGACGAGGCGCATCTGCTGTTCAACGACGCGCCGCCCGCCCTGGTGGCGGAGATCGAGCGCGTCGTGCGGCTGATCCGCTCCAAGGGCGTCGGCATCTATTTCGTCACGCAGAATCCGCTGGACGTGCCGGAGACCGTGCTGGCCCAGCTCGGCAATCGCGTGCAGCACGCGCTGCGCGCTTTCACCCCGTGCGATCAGAAAGCCGTGCGCGCCGCAGCC
>JBMLRS010000660.1:0-2601 GCA_049240905.1 Elsteraceae bacterium | reverse complement strand
GAAGCCCCTGGTCGATTCTCCGCTCAAGGGCGACTACTCCCGCCATGACATGATCCGCAGCGCGCGTCGCGTCGGATCGCCATTGAACTTTCCGGCCAGCTTTCCATTCAACTCGATCGCCGCCGGCCGCGCCTTCTATTGGCTGGCGGGGACGGACGCGGCGAAGGCCGTTCCCTTCGCGCAAGCCGTGTTCGACGCGGCCTTCGCCAAGGCTCAGGACGTCTCCAGCGCCGCCGCCGCGGCGGAGATCGCGTCGGGGATCGGCGTCTCGTCGGAGGCGTTGCTCGCCGCGATCGCCCTGCCGGAGTGGAAGGACCGCCTGCGCGTCGAGACGGATCGCGCGATTGAGCTCGGCGTCTTCGGCGCGCCGACGATGATCGTGGACGGGGAGATGTTCTGGGGCGCCGACCGTCTTGACCACCTCGACGAATGGCTGGCGCGCGGCGGGTGGTGAGAGGCTGGACAGGCTCCGCCCCAGCCGTCATTTTGCGGTTCCCCTAGCTGGGTTAGCGACGCCTTGAGGCTTAATGACCGTCATCTCCAGTCAAGTTGACCTGCGATCGGCCGAGTTTAGGGCCAATCAGCAAGCCATGCGGGCCTCCATCGCGGATTTGCGCGCGAAGGTAGCCAAGATCTCCGAAGGCGGCGGACCCGTCGCCGCGGCGCGTCACACCGGCAGGGGCAAGCTTCTGCCGCGCGATCGGCTCCGCAAATTGCTGGACACCGGCGCTCCCTTCCTTGAGTTCAGCCAACTCGCCGCCTATGGCATGTATGGCGATGAGGTTGCGGCGGCGGGCCTGATCACCGGCGTCGGCCGCGTATCCGGCCAGGAATGCCTGATCGTGGTGAATGACGCCACCGTCAAGGGCGGCACCTATTATCCGATGACCGTGAAGAAGCATCTGCGCGCCCAGGCGATCGCGGCGCAGAACAATCTGCCCTGCGTCTATCTGGTCGACAGCGGCGGAGCCAATCTGCCCAACCAGGACGAGGTGTTCCCGGACCGGGAGCATTTCGGTCGGATCTTCTATAATCAAGCCACCATGTCCGCCGCCGGCATCCCGCAGATCGCGCTGGTCATGGGCAGCTGCACGGCGGGCGGGGCTTATGTGCCGGCGATGTCCGACGAGAACGTGATCGTGCGGGAGCAAGGGACGATCTTTCTGGCCGGCCCGCCGCTGGTGAAGGCGGCGACCGGCGAGGAAGTGACCGCCGAGGATCTGGGCGGCGCGGACGTGCACACCCGCATCTCCGGCGTCAGCGACCATATGGCGGAGGACGACGCGCACGCCCTGGCGATCGCGCGCCGGATCATCGGCAACCTTAACCGCCGCAAGCGGCCGGACATCAATCTGCGCACGCCGGTTCCGCCGCGCTACGACCCGCAGGAGCTTTACGGCATCATCCCGTCCGATCCGCGCATTCCCTACGACGTGCGCGAAGTGATCGCGCGGCTGGTCGACGGCTCGGAGTTCGACGAGTTCAAGGCCCGCTTCGGGCCAACCCTGGTGACCGGCTTCGCCCATCTCTGGGGCTATCCGGTCGGCATCGTCGCCAACAACGGGATCTTGTTCTCCGAAGCGGCCCAGAAGGGCGCGCATTTCGTCGAGCTCTGCGCCCAGCGCAAGATCCCGCTGATCTTCCTGCAGAACATCACCGGCTTCATGGTCGGCCGCAAATATGAGGCCGGCGGCATCGCGCGCGACGGCGCCAAGATGGTGACAGCGGTCGCCTGCGCGGCCGTGCCCAAGATCACCGTGCTGATCGGCAACAGCTTCGGCGCTGGAAACTATGGCATGTGCGGGCGGGCCTATGATCCGCGCTTTCTTTGGACCTGGCCGAACAGCCGCATCTCTGTGATGGGCGGGGAGCAGGCGGCCCAGGTTCTGGCCCAGGTGCGCGGCGACGGCCTCGCAGCCAAAGGCCAGAGCTGGACCGAAGAGGAACGGGCCGCCTTCATGAACCCGATCCGCGCCCAGTATGAAACCCAGGGCCATCCTTACTACGCCACCGCGCGGCTGTGGGACGACGGGGTGATCGATCCCGCCGACACGCGCCTGGTGTTGGCGCACTCGCTTTCCGCCGCCTTGAACGCGCCGATCGAAGACACGCGCTTCGGCGTGTTCCGGATGTGACGCCATGACCCGCATGCTCAACCAACCCCTCGACCTTCAGACCGCCGATGGCGTCGCCACCGTCACCTTGAACCGGCCCGACGTCCGCAACGCGTTCGACGATTCCGTGATCGCGCAGCTGACCGAGATGCTGAAAGGCCTGGGCGCGGATCCGTCGGTCCGCGCGGTGGTCCTGGCAGGTTCTGGCCCGATCTTCTGCGCGGGCGGAGACCTGTCCTGGATGCGCCGGATGGCGGACTACGACGAGGCTGCCAATTTGGCGGACGCGCGCGGTCTTGGCGCGCTGCTCAGCACGCTCGACAGGCTGCCGAAACCGACCCTGGCGCGCGTGCAGGGCGGGGCCTACGCCGGCGGGATCGGTCTGATCGCGGCCTGCGACATCGCCGTCGCCGGATCGGACGCTCGTTTCGCTGTGACCGAAGTGCGCATCGGCCTCGCGCCGGCGGTGATTTCTCCGTATCTGGTG
>JBMLRS010000659.1:0-4019 GCA_049240905.1 Elsteraceae bacterium | reverse complement strand
TTCATGCGCGGGGTTGGCGTAGGCGTGCAGCAGGCAGATCGCGATCGCCTCCGCGCCCGACGCCTTCGCCCAATCCACGACGCGGGCGATCTCCGCCGCCGAAGGCGCCGTCTGAACCGCGCCGTCCGGTCCGACCCGCTCCGCGAACCCCATGGTCAGCGCGCGCGGCGCGACCGGCGGAGCGCGTGGCGGCAGATCCATGCGATAGAGCTGGTCGCGGCTGGCGCGCGCGATCGCCAGCACATCCTCGAACCCGGCGGTGGTGATCAGCGCCACCCGCGCCAGCTTCGCCTCGACCAAGGCGTTGGTGACCAGGGTCGCCCCATGCACCAGCCCGTCCACATCCTCGAAACCCAGCTTCAGCGCCGCGAGACCTTGCCTCAGCCCCTGCAGCGGATCGCGGCTGACGGTCGGGGTCTTGGCGTCGCGCCAATTCCCCTGCCCGTCGGTCGCAACGATGTCGGTGAAAGTCCCCCCAATATCGACCCCGACCTTCCAGCTTTTCGTCACACCCGCCTCAAGGTCCGGAACTCAAGCATCCGGTGGAACAGATATTTGTACCCATCCACCGATTTCTGCAGCCCGGTGTCCAGCGCCGGCTGCCATAGGAGAATGATCGGCACTTCGTCCTTGGCCAGCTCGATCATCCGCTTCACGTCGGTCATGTAGGTGGAGATTTCGGTCTCGAACCGGGTCTTCTCCACCAGCGCCATGAATTCCGGGTTCTGATAGCCGCCGAAGTTCCAGCGGGTCTGGCCGTGATAGAAGATGCGGAAGAAATAATCCGGATCCGCCAGATAAGCGCTCGAGGATTCGAAGAAGAACGGCACCTCTTTCTTGGTCAGCAAGGTGCCCAACTGGCCGCCCGGCACCTTGTTGATCGTGACCTTGATCCCAACCTTGCCCAGCGCCTCCTGCACCAGCAGCGACACCGGCTCGCCGATCGTGGCGTTCGACAGCTCGAAGGTGAAGCTGGTCTCAAAACCGTTGGCCAATCCGGCTTCCGCCAGCAGCGCCTTCGCCTTGGCCGGATCGGTCGAATAGCCCAGAGGCTGCGGAAACTCGATCGAGTCAGGCGCGCCCGGCTTCCCGCCGAACAAGGGCTTGCCGCGCTTGAACAGCGCTGCGTCGAACATCTCCTGATAAGGCAGCGCATAGGCGATCGCCTGACGCACGCGCTTGTCGTTGAACGGCGGCATGGCGTTGTTCATGCCGACGAACTGGAAGGCGCCGGCCATCGGCACGCCCACCACCTTCAGCGCGCCGCTCTGCGCCATCGAGACCGCGTCCTGCGGCGGCAGATCCTGCACCAGATCCGCGTCGCCCCGCTCCAGCGAGCTGCGACGCGACTGCGCGGCCGGAACCACCTGCCACAGCACGCGGCGGAAGCCGGGCAGTTGGCCGTTCTTCCACTCGTCAAAGCGGGAATAGGTCAGGCTCTGGCCTGGCGTATAGGCCTCCAGCTTGAACGGGCCGCCGCCGGCCACATTGGTCTTCAGCCATTCCGTCGCCCAGGGATCCGCCGCGGTCGCGTGCGATTTCGCGACCTTGGAGTTGATGATCATCGGGAACGGAATGGCGAGGTTCGGCAGAGTGAAGCGATCGGCCTTCGGCGTCGTCACCTTGATGGTGTGGGCGTCGATGATCTCGAACTGGCTGGGATCGGTCATGGAGCCGGTCCCGAACTGAGCCTTGCCGACCGGCAGGCTGACCACCCGGTCCAGCGACCATTTCACGTCCTCCGCCGTCACTGGGCTGCCGTCATGAAAGGTCGCGTTGCGCCGAAGATGGAAGGTGATGGTCCGCTTGTCGGCGGAGACCTCGAACCGCTCCGCCAGCTCGCCCTCGATCGCGTAGTAATCGTAGTACAGCGTGCCGTCCGGCTCCTTGCGCGAGCCGAAGCGGACCAGCCGGTCATAGATGTTCCAATGCGCCTGGATGCCCGCGCGGTTCACGCCCACGCCAATCGGATCGAACGAGTTCGGCCCCGCCTCGCTCAAAATGCGCAGGCTTTCCGCGCGGGTCGGCGCGGCTGTCTGCGCGTCAGCCCATCTGGTTGGCAGCAGGCTCGCCGCGCCAAAGGCCGCAGCCCCAATCCCGAAATCTCGACGCCGCATGGTCATCCCTCCGCATCAGTCGCAGCCGACGTTGACAGGTCGGCCAACCAGGAGGAAATATGAAACAGCGTTTTTAAATATGAAACAAGGGGCTCTGGAACCGGCTTATGAGCGACGACGCGACCGCGGACGACCGCCTGCTGGCCGAAGGCGTCCGCGCCTTCATCGAGGCCGAGCTTCTGCCTCACGAAGAATTGGTTGAACGGCTCGACGAAGTGCCGGACGAACTGTTCCGCGCGATCCAGAAAAAGGCGATCGCCCAGGGCTATTACGCGCTCAACATGCCGGCCGAACATGGCGGCGGCGGCCTCACCTCCTCGGAGCGCGCGGTGGTGGAGACCGAATTCGGCCGGGTCAGCCGGGCGCTGGGCATCATCTGCAACCGGCCCGCGCCGATCCTGAAATCCTGCGTCGGCGACCAGATCGCCACCTATCTGCTGCCCACCATCCGGGGGGAGCGTTGGGAATGTTTCGCGCTCACCGAGCCCGGCGCCGGGTCCGACGCCCGCGCCATCGTCACCCGCGCCAGGGAGGACGGCGACGATTACGTGATCAACGGGACCAAGCAGTTCATCACCATGGCGCTGCGGGCGGACTACATCATCCTGTTCGCCGTCACCGGCGAGGAGGACGGACCGCGCGGACCGCAGAAGCGCATCACCGCCTTCCTGGTCGACAAGGCGACCCGCGGGATCACGGTCACGCCCTTGGAGGTGCTGTCCAACCGCGGCATGAAATCCTGCATCCTCTCGTTCGAGGACGTGCGCGTGCCGAAGCGCAACATTCTCGGCGGCGAGGGCCAGGGCTTCGCCATCGCCAAATCCTGGATCTTCTCCGGCCGGGTCATGCTCGCCGCCAATTGCGTCGGCCTGGCCGAGCGGGCGATGGGGATCGCCGCGCGCTACGCCAACGACCGCCACGCCTTCGGCCGGCCGATCGGCCATTTCCAGGGCACCTCCTTCAAGCTGGCGGACATGGCCATGGAGATCCACGCCGCCAAGCTGATGGTGCGCGACGCGGCGTCCAAGATGGACAGCGGAACCCTCACCCAGCGCGAAGCCGCGCAGGTCAATCTCTTCGCCTCCGAAATGGTCGGCCGCGCGACCGACAACGCGCTCCAGATCATGGGCGGCATGGGCGTCACCAAGGACATGCCGCTGGAGCGTTTCTGGCGCGACGCGCGGGTCGAGCGGATCTGGGAAGGCACGTCGGAGATCCACCGCGACGTGATCGCCAAAGACGTGCTGCGCGAGTTCTCATGAGCCAGTCCCGCATCAAAACCGAAGCCATCGGCCCGGTGCTGGAGATCACCTTCGATCACCCGCCGGCCCACGCCTTCGACCAGCAGGCCTCGCGCGATCTCGACGCCGCGCTCACCCGCCTGCGCGACGATCCTGATCTGCGCTGCGCCATCGTCACCGCCACTGGCGACCGCATCTTCTCCGCCGGCTGGGACCTGAAAGCCGTCGCCGCCGGCGACGACGGCGAAGAGTTCGGCGAGCATGGCTTCATGAGCCTGGAGCGGTTCGACCTCAACAAGCCGGTGATCTGCGCGATCAACGGCCTCGCGGTCGGCGGCGGCTTCGAATTCGCGCTCACGGCGAACATCATCATCGCCGCCGATCACGCCGAATTCGGCCTACCGGAACTGCAGCGCGGCTTCATTCCCGAGGCCGGCGGCTTGTGGCGCAGCCAGCGCCGGCTGCCCGCCAGCATCGCCTTCGAGATGCTGCTGACCGGCCGCCGCCTGACCGCCGAGGAAGCCTTCCGCCTCGGCTTCGTCAATCACGTCCTGCCGCGCGATCAGATCCTAGCCAAGGCGCGGGAGATCGCAGCGCAGATCGCGACCTGCGCGCCCTTGGCCGTCGAAGCCCTCCTGGAAGTCTCCCGCGCGGTTGACGG
>JBMLRS010000658.1:0-11919 GCA_049240905.1 Elsteraceae bacterium | reverse complement strand
CGGTTCCGAGGAAACGGACGCCACCATCACGCGGCTCTTCGCCGACGACGTTGACCCAGTAGCGGATGCCGTCGGGGATGATCGCGTCGTTGAAGTCGTAGAGCGGCGTGTGCAGTCCCTTGAAGGAGCCGTCGGCGGCGACGCCGTTGCCGATGCGCATGAAGGCGCCGGGCTTGATCAGCATCATCTCGGCGAAGTCCTCGCCACCCGTGCCCGGCCGCATCTTGCCGTCGACATGGGCCGCGCCGACCGAAGCGGACGCCGCGGCGACCGCGACCGCGACCTGATCGGCCTTGTTGATCAGCGGGCTGGTGCCGCGGTGATAGGTGGCTTCCGCCTTGCAGCCCCAGGCGAGAGCGGTGGCGGCCGCGAGCTCACTGATGCGGCGCTCGATCGTGTTGCGGATCTCGGGCGCATAGGTGCGCGCCGTGCCGCCGAGCACCAGCTCGGAGGGGATGACGTTGGAGGCGTTGACGTCGCCGCCATGGATGTAGCCGACGCTGATCACGGCCGTGTCGAGCGGCGGCACGTTGCGGCCGACGATGCCCTGGAGACCCAGCACGAACTGCGCCTGGGCGTAGGTGATGTCGGTCGAGAGATGCGGCTGCGAGCCGCCATGGCCGCCGACACCGCGGAAGATCACCTGCCAGCTGTCGGCCGAGGCGAGGAAGGGGCCGACCGCCGTGCCGAAATGCGAGGCCGGCAGGCCCGGGGTGTTGTGCAGGCCATAGATCGCGTCGCAGGGGAAGCGCTCGAACAGCCCGTCGGCCAGCATGGCGTTGGCGCCGCCGCGGCCTTCCTCGGCCGGCTGGAAGATCAGGATGCAGGTGCCGGCGAAATCGGGGTTCTCGGCGAGGTAGCGCGCGGCGCCCAGCAGCATGGTGGTGTGGCCGTCATGGCCGCAGGCGTGCATCTTGCCCTGATGCTTGGAGCGCCAATCGAAACCGTTCAATTCCTCGACATGCAGCGCGTCGAGATCCGCGCGCAGGCCGATCTGGCGTGGGGAGCTTCCGACCTTCAGGCTGGCGACCACGCCGGTGCCGGCCAATCCCCGATGGATCGGCAGGCCGAAGGATTCGAGCTTGGCCGCCACCACGTCGGCGGTGCGGTGTTCTTCGAACGCGGTCTCCGGATGGGCATGGATGTCATGGCGCCACTCGACCATCTCGGGGTGAAATGCGGCGATGCGGTTGATGACGGCCATGAAGACGCTCCGGAAAGAAGGTGATCCCAGACGTTAGGCGGGCTGCGGAACGGGCGTCAACGGCTGCGGTCCGCGTCGGTTGATCGCAAGCGCCATGAAGGCGGCGGCGACGCAGAACAGGCCCGCGATCAGGAACGCCTCCATGTAGCGGTCCAGGCTGTCGCGCATCAGGCCGGCGCCGAAGGCCGCCACCGCCGCGCCGATCTGGTGCATGGCGACGACCCAGCCGAAGACGATTGGCGCGTCCTGCTTGCCGTAGATGTCGGCGGTCAGGCGCATGGTCGGCGGCACGGTGGCGATCCAGTCCAACCCATAGAACAGCGCGAACAGCGACAGGCCGTAGAGGCTGTAGTCGGAATAGGCCAGATAAACCAATGAAAGGCCGCGCAGGCCGTAATACATGAACAGCAGCCAGCGGTTGTTGTAGCGGTCCGACAGCCAGCCGGACAAAGTCGTGCCGACCAGATCGAACAGCCCCATCATCGCCAAGAGACTGGCCGCGCGCACTTCCGGGATGCCCTGGTCCAGACAGGCGGCGATCAGATGCGTGCCGATTAACCCATTCGTGCTGAGGCCGCAGATGAAGAAGGTGCCGGCCAACAGCCAGAAATCCAGGGTCTTGGATGCGCGGAAGAGGGTCATCACCGCCGTGACCGCCGGATTGCCGGTGACCGCCGCCGCCGCTGGGGCGTCGCTGGCCGCGCCCAGGGGCTGAAGGCCGACATCCTCCGGCCGCTCCGGCAGGAAGAAGAACGCCAGGAGTCCGACCAGCGCCGCGGCGGCTCCCGTGACCATCGGGACGATCTTCCAGCCGTAATCGGCGGTCAGGCTCGCCAGCATCGGCAGAAACACCAGCTGCCCGGTCGCCATGCTGGCGGTGAGGATGCCCATCACCAGGCCGCGCCGCTCGACGAACCAGCGATTGACGATCACCGCCCCCAGAACCAGCGCGACCACGCCGCAGGCGGCCCCGACCAGGAAGCCCCAGGTCATGATCAGATGCCAGGGCTTGGACATGAACAAAGTGGAGAACACGCCGGCGACCATCAGCCCCAGCGCCCACAGCACCGTGCGGCGAATGCCGAAGCGCTGCATCACCGCCGCCGCGAACGGCCCCAACAGACCATAGAGCGCGATGTTGACGGAGATCGCCGCCGAGATCGTCGCCTTGTCCCAACCGAAGGCGGTCTGCAACGGCACGATCAGCACGCTGGGCGAGGAGCGCACGCCGGCGCCCGCCAGCAGCACAAGGAACACGACGCCCACGACGATCCAGGCGAAATGAAGGCGCCCTTGGAGGCGATGGGCCAGGCTAGCGATCATGTCTTTGCGCTCTTTCGGGTCGGCGGGGCGGCGAGATCCGACCCGAAAGAGCAGGATCATATAGTCGTAAGGAAAATTACACCCTTAATTCAGCGCGGTCTCGCCTCACCCCCCGAAAGCGCCCTGTGTGTTGACGTAGAGCGCGTAGAGCGAGGTGCTGGAGGCCATGAACAGGCGATTGCGCTTCAGCCCGCCGAAGCAGACGTTGGCGCAGCGCTCCGGCAGCGCGATCCGGCCGATCTTGGCCCCGTCAGGGGCGAAAATCAGGACGCCGTCGAGATCCTCATTTCCCATGCCCCAGCCGGCCCAGATATTGCCGTCGACGTCGCAGCGCATGCCGTCCGGCGTGCCGCCCGGCCCGGCGTCGATCAGGATGCGTTTGTTGGTCAGGCGGCGGCTGTCGACCACATCATAGGCCAGGATCTTCCGGTGGGGGACGCCGCGCGACTCGACGACGTAGAGGATCTTCTCGTCCGGAGAGAAGCAGAGGCCATTCGGCCCCAGCACGTCGTCGGCGACGATGGTGGGGACGCCGGTCAGCCCGTCGATCCGATAGACGTTCTGGCCGATCTCCGAGGGCGACACATGCCCCTCGTAATCGGTGAGGATGCCGAAGGGCGGATCGGTGAACCAGATCGAACCGTCCGACTTCACGACGACGTCGTTGGGCGAGTTGAGTCGCTTGCCTTCGAAATTGTCCATCAAGACGGTGATCGAGCCGTCATATTCGGTGCGGGTGACGCGCCGCGCGCCATGTTCGCAGGTCACCAGGCGGCCTTGCCGGTCGCGCGTGTGGCCGTTGGCGAAGTTGGTGGGCTTGCGATAGACGCTGACCGCGCCGGTCTCCTCCTCCCACTTCATGATCCGGTTGTTCGGAATGTCGCTCCACAGCAGATAGCGGCCGTCGCCGAACCAGACCGGCCCTTCCGCCCAGCGGCAGCCGGACGCCAGCTTCTCCACCGCGGCGAGCTTGATCCAGTATTTCTCGAAGCGCGGATCGAGCGCCTGAATCGCTGGATCCGGATAGCGCACGGACGGACCCCAGCGATCGATGGAGGAATAATCTGACATGGCGGTTTCTCCCTAGATCGGCGCTGTCGCTGATGGTGGGCGACGGGCGACGCGCCGCTGCTTGAAGCGTGACACGCTGCGTCGGACAGGGCAACCCGACCGGGGCGCGCGAGCTAGGCGGAAATGCGTGGGCATTGCGCTTGAATTAAGCCCGAGATACAACAACCTAATCAGGTAAATTAGTACAGCGTCCAGGTCTGCTCCGCGCGTGAAGAAGACCCCGATCCTCGTTGTGACGGCGGAAAAGGCGATCCGTTCCGTCATCCTCCAAACCCTCACCGAAGCCGAGGGTTTCGAGACGGATTTCGCCTCCGACGCGATGACCGGGCTGGTCGTCGTCAGTCAACGGCATCGCATGGCCCTGGTCGAATTCGACATGGCGGAAATGAACGGACTGGAGTTCCTCCAGCAGGTTCGCATGGGCCGAACCGGAGCGCGCCGCAACCTCTCGGTCGGCATTCTGGCGAGCTTCGCCGACAACGCCGTGCTGACGGCGGCGATCGCCCTCGATCTGAACACGATGCTGCTGAAGCCGATCTCGTCGAAGGACATCATGCGGCGGGTGACGCGGATGATGACAGACGACATCCAACTGAAGCCGGTCGCGAACTACGAGGAAATCGGCATCCCAGCCGGTGATCTGCAGCGGGCGCAGGCGGAGCGCGACGGTCGTTCGTTGGCGTCCGTTCTGCTGCCCAGCCAGCGTTTGACGAGCCGGAACGGCGCCGCCGCCGCCCAGGCGCAGCGCTTGACGGCGAGCGCAAACGGCTTCGGCCCGCTGGTGCGTCGCCCGATCCAAGAGCTGGGGATCGGCTGGCAAGTGGGGCAGGACATCGTCGCGCCGAACGGAACACGATTGGTCGGGGCGGGCACGATCCTCACCCAGCGCCTGCTCAGCCGCCTGTTGGATCTGGCGGCGCAGGACGCCGTCGCGCAAGCCTGGGCCCGCGCGCCGATCGCCCCGCCCAAGTGACGCGCTCGCGCCGCGAGACCTAGTTGCTTTGAAAACCGAATGCTTCGACCAAGCCGGGCTGCTTCAGCGCTTCGACAGCCGATCGAAGAAGGCCCGCGCGGCGGCGTTGCAGAACGGCATGCCGACAAAGTGATAGGCCGCCGCCCGCGCCTGCGGGGTCGTCGTCGCCGCGTCCAAGGTCTTTTGAAAAGCCAACGCCAAGGGCTCGGCGGAGTCTTCAAGATCGATCCGGGTGACGTGCGCGCCCTTCGCGGCGAAGGCGCGCGCGGTGGTTTCGGTGTTGGCGATCGGGACCAGCAGATCCCTTCCGCCATGGCACATCATCAGGGGCGCCTCGGGCTTGAAGTCGTTGAGGTTGTTCGCGTCAAAAGCGCGCTGCAGCGGATTCGCCGGATCACTGTTGAAGCGCGCGCGAAACGCGGCGCTCACCAGGAACGGCTTGCCATCCTGGCGATCGAACAGGTTCAGCGGCAACTTGCCTTGGGCGAGGAGCTGCATGTAGCCCAACGCCCCTGGCAAAGGCGGAAGGCCGCCAGGCGCGTTGAACGGCGGCGCGTAGATTTCCGCCGCGCTGGGGACGCCGGGGTAGGCGCGCTGATAGCTGGCGACGAGCAGCGGCAGGAACCCGGTGGCGCCAACGCTGGGCTCCCCGGCGAACACCGTTCTCGCCATTTCTCCGATCATGGTTGCTCCGGCCGAGGCGGCGACGGCGGTCGGCGCGAAGCCCGGCGGGGCGTCCGGTCGCTCCAAAGCGCGCTGCGCCGCCAAGGCCACCGCGCCGCCTTGGGAGTAGCCGACCAGGAACAGACCGGATTGCGGCGGCAACCGCATCGACGGGGCGCTCGACCGCGCGGCGGACAGGGCGTCGATCACGTCGGCCGCCTGCGCCTCAAGCTGGTAGTAGGGATGATAATCCGCGGTCGACCCTGCGTATCCGACATAGTTCGGCGCGACGACGACATAGCCTTGCGCGGCGAAGAAGGCGGCCGCCACGACGGCGTCAGGTTCGGAGACCTCCAGCAATGATATGTCTGCGTCCCGTCGGAACGAGGTCCCGCGCGCGTACATCACCAGCGGCCTGGGACCTTCGCAAGCGGCGCCCTGGCCGCGCGGAACCAGCACTGCGGCGGAGGCGGTCACGGGTTCGCCGGCCCCGCCGATGGTGCGGTAGAGGATGCGTTGGCTTTCGACCGCGCAGCGCGCCGATCCGGCCAAGCGCTCCACCTTTCCCGCCGTCGCCAGCGCGTTTACCTCGGTCGGCGATAGGGCGAGCACGCGCTGGGGCGGTTCGATTGCCGCGCCCCGGCCGCCGGCGGCGACGGACGGGGCGCCAATCGACAGGAACGCGCAGACCGACAGGATCAGGGCGCGCGGCGGCGCGCCGTTGGGATTAATTCTCATCTCTCTTCCTCCATCGACCAACGCCGCCATGGCGTTGTCGTCTCAAGAGGCGCGGAGACAATGAAAAGGGTCGCGCCAAGCATGAAAACCCGCCTGATCCTGTCAGGCGGCGGGGGCGGATTTGGCCCTGTTCGGATTGCGCGCCGGCTTCGCCTTGTTCAAAACCGCTTTCGGCTATACCGCCGCATGGCGGCGCAATCAGCCCTCGGACCTCGCCGCGACCGAGCGGGTGAAATCCTTGATGCTGCCGCTCAGGTCCTTGAGGGTGGCGAACAGATCCTCCATCGCCGCATGCGAGCTCTTCACTGTTTCGGAGGTGGTGACCGCGCCCTCCATCACGGCGTAGGCCTTCTCCGACCCCTTGTCCGCCGCGGTCACGATGCTGGAGACCGAACGGGAGATTTCGGCGACCGTGGCGTTGATCTCCGCCATCGAGGCGGCGACGGTCTCGGTCGCCAGGCTGGTCTGGTCCACGGCCTGATCAATGCTGGCGATGGCGCCGGTGGATTGCTGCACGCGCCGCTCGATCTCCTGATTGTCCTGATCGATCTGCTCGGTCATGGAGCGGGTTTGCGCCGCGAGCCCTTTCACTTCGGACGCGACGACCGCGAAGCCCTTGCCCGCCTCCCCGGCGCGCGCCGCTTCGATCGTGGCGTTGAGCGCCAGCAGATTGGTCTGGCCGGCGAGGCTGCGGATCGCGTCGGTCACGTCGCCCAGACGCTGGAGCGCGGAGGAAAGCTGGCCAATCTCGTCGCGGACCGATTTGCTGTTGTCGCGCGACGATTGGGCCAGCGCGGCGGTGGCGTGCACGTCGCGCTCCACCCCGTTCAGGGTCGCCGACAGCTCCTCCACCGCGCTGGCGACCTGCGTGGTCGATTCCGTGATCAGCTCGTATCCCTGCACGATCGCGAGCGCGTCCTGCTCGTTGCGCACGGCGGCGGCGGCAACCTGATCGACGCCGGCGCGCAGGATCGAGGTCGCCATCTCCAGCGCTTCCGAGAAGTCGGCGTATTCCGCCAGGAAGGCCTCGATCGAGCTGCCGAGGCGCTGGGCGTCGCGGCCGCGCGCGTCGGCCTGGGCGCGGCGATGCTCCTCCAGTTCGGCCGCGCGATCTTGGGCGGCGACGGCGTCGATCAACCCGCCGACGATCAGCGCGACTTCGTCGTTCCGCTGCGGCGGCTTGATCGCCGGGCGCTCGCCGGCGGCCATCGCGCGCACATAGCCCGCGAGCTCCGCCAAGGGCTGCGCCAGCCGACCGCGAATGAACCAGGCCACGAACAGCAGGATCGCCAAGGACAGCGCCGCGGCGGCGTAGCCGGCCAGCAACTGGCGCTCCGCTGCGGACAGCGCCGCCTCCGCCCGCGCGGCCGCGGCGTTGGAGGATGTCTTGGCCGACTGCGCCGCGGCGTTGATCGACAGGGCGGCGCTCCTTACGGCGCCCAATTCCTGCTCGACCAGGGACAGCAGCGCGGACTGAAAGGCGCGGATCTGCGCGGTCGCCGTATCAAGCGCGCGCTCTCGCTCGCGCTGCGCGGTCAGCGCGTCGACCTGCAGGCCGGCGGCGTTCTCCGCGAGGCCATGGATTTCCTTCATCTGCGTGAGGATCGCGGCGGCTTCGGTCTGGCCGGCCAAGCGGGCGAAGCCCTCGATCGCCGCGTTCAGCGGCGCCGCGACGTCGGACGCCGCGTCGATCGACAAACGATCGATCGCGGCGGCGCGGCTCAGGCTCGCCGCCACCTCGGCCGCGGAAAGCCGCAAGGCCTGAAGCCGGGACACGGTTCCTTCGGTGACGGCGGCGAGATCGGCGGCGGTCTGATCGCCGCGGGCGTTCAGCGCGTTGATCTGGCTTTCGCTCTCCACCAACCCGATGTTCTGGAGCAGGGGCAGGCTGCGGCCGACGACCGCGCGGAACTGCGTCAGCGCCGCGCGCGTGGACGCCTCCGCCGGCGCGCCGCGCGCGATCTCCGCCCGGCGCACGGTCAGGATCTGGGTTGCGAGTTCGGACAATTGATCGAATTGGCCAAGCTGGATCGGCGTCGCCCGGACGGCGCCCTTCTGGACCTCGACGCGGATGGCGGCCAGTTCGTCCGCCAGGATCGGCTGCAACGCCTCCACCACGCGCGCGTCGCTCCCGTCAACCGCGCCGCCCAGAGCGCCGCGCAGCTCCGCCAGGCGCATGCTCAGGCCGGCGGCGGCGGCGCTGCGCCGCGCGGCCTCCTTGCCGAACGTGGCGATCGTCTCGATCTCGGCGGCGAGCCGCCGCTTCGCGCCCTCGGAGAGTTGCCTCGTCTCGGCCTCGACGAAGTTGGCGATCGCCTGGTTCAGGTGGGCCGATCGCTCGCCGATGGCCGCTTGCGCGGCGTCGCGCTCCATGATTTTGACCCGTCGCGAGATGTTCGACTCCGACACGGCGTTGAGCGCGCGCGCGATCTCCTGGCCGCTTTGCGTCAAGGTGGCGGCGATCGCCTTCTGATCGAGCCGCTCGAAGGAGGCCGCGAGCGTGGCGATCGCGGCGGCGGCGGCGTGGGCGCGCGATTCCACCGCCGGCGACTCCTCGTCGGCCACGACGGACAGATCGGCCGCGGCCGCCGTCAGCGCCACGCCCTGCGCCAGCGCGTCGGTCGAGAGCGCCAGCACCGCGACCCGGCGCTGGCCCAGGTCAGCCGACCCGCTTGAGGTTTCCCCGGCGCTGGCGGCGAACTCCTGGAACTGCTCGGAATCGGCGCGCAGCCGCTCCACGAAGGTGGCGGCGATCCAGATCAGCAGCAGGGAGGCGGCCAGCGCGGCCGCGCCCTGGGCCCCGATCGAGACCATCAACCCGCGGGCGAGGGAGGCGCGCGCCTGGGAAGCGCGACGGGCCGCTTGAGCCGGCTGCGCCGTCGGGTCGTCGCGCGTCGCAAGGTCGGCTGCGGCCATGGTCATCCCACCCTCCTGATCCTTCGGACGGGTGCAAAATCCTGCGACGGACGCGGCTTGTAAAGTTAATACCGAAGAATTTTGTAGAATTCTGTCTCTAGATCGCCGGCGCCAGACTGAGACGGCGCCAGTGGTAGAGAATGATCCCAAGCCCGATCACCAGGGGGATCGACCAGAAGAATGGGTTGAGCGCCAGCCACGGGGCAATCCGCACCGCGCCGAACGCGAAGAAGGCCGTGTATACCGAGATCCCGGCGCCCACCAACCCCTTCAGATGCTCATGCAACCATGCCTTGTGACGACGCTGGGGCATGTAGAGGAACCAGAGATTGGTGGCCCCGGTGGCGAAGCCGATCGTGCTGATCCCGATCATCAGAGGCTGATTGATCTGCCAGCCGAGCCAGGCGACATGGCCAGCCTCCGCCAGCACCAGGAATTGCAGGCCGAGATTCCGCCATTCGCGATTGCCGGCGTGGTTGCGCTGGTGGCGCACGCAGCTGATCCCGTACCAGGCGAGGTTGATGGTCAGCACGCCCAGATACTGCATCATCCAGCCGAAGATCCCGCGCACCAGGACCTCGTCCGGGATATGCGGATGGGTGCCCAGGGGATCGATCAGGGTGCAGGTCGAGATGCCCAGCGCCAGCGCGCCGGTGACCAGCATGGAGCGCGCGAACACATGGCCCCAGCGCTTGTGCCGGGGCCCGCCCTTGCGCCCGACCACCGGAACCCAGAAGGAGACCAGCCCGATCACGCCGACCATGACGTGGGCGACGACCAGCACCTCGAACAGATGACGCAAAGGCCGCCCCCTTCCCCCGCTTCAGCCCGGCTTTTCAGCCGCGCGTTTTTCACAGCATAGTGGCCAAGCTGGCCGCCCTTACGCAACGGGAGAGGCGCCGCAGGGGTGAAACCGCAAGGGAACGCCCGGGGGGAAAACCGCATTGTACATACCGCCAGGACCCAATCCGCTCTCCGCGCTCGCCGGGCTGATCCGCACCGCGATGGGCGGGGAGGGGAATTTGCTGAGCCTCTTGCCCTCCTCCGCCTACAAGGTTCCCGTGGGCAAGCTGGGCTGGTCGCGCCGCACCATCCTGATCGTGAACGACCCCGCGCTGACCCGCAGCGTGATGACCGACCCGAGCGGCATCTATCCCAAGAACGACCTGATGACAGGCGCGCTCGCTCCGCTGGTGGGCGACTCGATTTTCGTCTCCAACGGGGAGACCTGGAAGCGCCAGCGCCGGATGATCGACCCGGCCTTCTCCGGCATTCGCCTGAACCGCGCCTTCGCCTCGATGGACGCCGCCATCGACGATTACGAAGACTTGCTGGCGCGGCGCGCGGCGACCGGGGAGCCCTTCTCCCTCGACCTCGCCATGAGCCACCTGACGGCCGACATCATCTGCCGCACGGTGTTCTCCACCTCCCTGGAATCGCAGGTGGCGCGCGACGTGTTCGAGGCCTTCAGCCTGTTCGAGCGCAGCGTGGCGCATGTGGAGCTGAAGCGCCTGATCTTCGACCCGCCCTTCAAGGAAATCCCCCAGCATGACAAGGTTTTGGACGCCTGCGCCCGGATCCGCCGCCATCTGGGCGAGCTGATCGACGGCCACGCCGCGCGCGGCGGCGTCGATCTCGGCGACATCACCGCCGCCGTGCTGGCCGCCAAGGACGGCCCGGACGGGAAAGGCTTCACCCGCGAGGAGCTGATCGACCAGTTGGGCGTGTTCTTCCTGGCCGGGCATGAGACCACCGCCAGCGTGCTGACCTGGTGCTTCTTCATCCTATCGCAACAACCGGAGGTGGCCGCCCGTCTGCGCGCGGAAGTGCGGGAGGTGGCCGGCGACGGCCCGATCGACATCGAGCAATCCAAACGCCTGACCTTCACCCGCAACGTCTTCCGCGAGGCCCTGCGCCTCTACCCGCCTTTAACCTTCATCCCGCGCGTGGCGGCCGAGGCGGCGCAGATCGGCCCCTATAAAGTGAAGCGCGGCGCGATGATCATGATCGCCCCCTGGACCATCCACCGCCATCGCTCCTACTGGAAAAACCCGCACGCCTTCGACCCCGACCGCTTCAGCCCCGAACGCGAAGGGGAATTGGTGCCCGGCGCGTATTTGCCGTTCGGCATGGGCCCCAGAGTCTGCGTGGGCGCCGCCTTCGCGACGACGGAGAGCACGTTAATTCTCGCGAGGCTGATGCGGCGGTTTGACTTCACCGTGGCCTCGCCGGGCGCGGTGCGGCCGGTGGCGCGGCTGACGACGCGGCCGGCGAAGGAGATAATGGCGAGGGTGGGGGTGAGGAATTAGGCTTTACGATTGACGTACAGCATAAATCTCAGCCATTCTGCCTCTCATGATCCTGAACTACAAAGACAAACGAACGTTGGCTTTCGCCAACGGCGAGTTTGTTCGCGAGTTTCAGGGGTTCGATCGTCAAGCCTGGAAGCGCCTAGAGATCCTGCACGCCGCCGTCAGCCTTGCGGATTTGGGGCAGTTGCCAAGCAACAGGCTGGAGGCGCTACAAGGAGATCGGGCAGGACAGCACTCAATCCGCATCAACCTTCAATGGCGGATTTGCTTTGAGTGGCCCGAGGGCGCGGCGGGACCGTCGAATGTCGAGATCGTGGATTATCACTAGGAGAGGAAAGCGCCTCATGACCCGCCCCGCCATCCACCCCGGCGAGATTCTCGCCGACGAGCTAGCGGAGCTTGGCGTAACGCCTACCGAGCTGGCCCGACAGATCAACGTGCCGCCCAACCGCGTGACCCAACTCATCAAGGGTCAACGCGGCGTCACCGGCGACACCGCGCTGCGCCTCGGCCATTGGTTCGGCGCCAGCGCGCAGTTCTGGCTCAACCTACAGTCCGCCTATGACATCCGAATTGCGGAGCAAACGGCTGGCGCAGAAATCGCGCGCCTGCCGACCAAGGAAAGCGCCCCACGTCGCAATGTGGAGAAGCGCGTGGCGTAGTTCATTCACTCTGGTGTACGCGCGGGCGAGATGGAGTTGGATGGGATGTCCGTTGGT
>JBMLRS010000657.1:10220-11073 GCA_049240905.1 Elsteraceae bacterium | reverse complement strand
AGAAGGCGATCGCCCTGCTGGATCAAGCGGGGTGGAAGCCAGGGCCTGACGGGATCCGCGTCAAGAACGGCGTGAAGCTTAAGTATCTGTATCAGACCTCGATCAACCAGCCGCGTCAGAAGACGCAGGCGATCGTGAAGCAGGCCTGCGCCAAGGCGGGCATCGACATCGAGTTGAAGTCGGTCGTCGCCTCGGTGTTCTTCTCGTCGGATGTCGCCAATCCCGACACCTTTCCGAAATTCTATTCCGACCTGCAAATGTATACGACAGGTCCGACCCAACCCGACCCTGCGCAGTGGCTCCGCTTGTTCCTGAGCTCCGAGCTGTCGCAGAAAGCCAATAAATGGCAAGGCCGGAACATCACCCGGTGGCAGAGCAAGGAATATGACGACACCTGGAACGCCGCAGAGAACGAGCTGGACCCGATCAAGCGCGCTGCGCTCTTGATCAAGGCGAATGACCTCGTCATCCAGGCCAACGTGATCATTCCCATCTTGTTCCGCCTCAGCGTCTCGGCGGCGGTCAAGAATCTCTCCGTGCCCTTGAGCGGCTGGGAGAGCGAGCTGGCCGAACTGCGGGCCTGGCGCTACACCTAAGCGCGCGTCGCGGCCGGGAGCGGTTCGCCGCCCCCGGCCGCAGCGCTTTCGCCGGCTCAGCCGATCGGGGCGACGCCGCGCTTGGCGATCTCCCCGTTCACCGCGGCGACCTCGCCTGAGACGATTTTCTCTAGCTTCGCCAACTGCTTCGCGACGTTGCCCATCACTTCGCGCGAAACCGCCTCGGCCGATTTAGTGGGGTGCGTGTCGGAATTGGCGACCGTGCTGACCATGTCGGCCAGCGTGTCGTTCAACCC
>JBMLRS010000657.1:0-10210 GCA_049240905.1 Elsteraceae bacterium | reverse complement strand
ACCCGGCGGGATGACGCAACGTGTCGCGCGGCGAGGCGCGATCCACGTCCACCAACACCCGCTCGATCGCGGTCATGGCGTCGGCGGCCGCCTTCGCCTTCTTGACCAGCGCCGCGTGGTCGCCGGCGACCTCCGCCACGGCGGCCAGTTGCTTCTTCATGCGCCGGATCCGATTCATCCCGACATGGAGCGAGGAGAGCGAGTCCACCAGCTCCAGCAGCAAGGCGACCTGCTTCTTGTGGCTGGCGAGCGGCGTGTCCAGCCGCGGATCCTTCACGATGGTCAGGGGCGCGGTCTGTTTCACCGATCCAGCGCTAAACTCGATCTGATACAGGCCGGGGACGACCACCGGGCCGGACATGTCGTCGGGCTCGTTCGCCAAGGGCTTTTGCTTCAACGGGGACAGCGCCGGATCCATCGGCGTCGGGCCGGGGTGACGCATGTCCCAGACATAGCGGTTCAAGCCGGGCTTCGCGCTCGGCCGCTTGGCGACCGGAAGCGTCTCGTCGTCGCTGCTGAGGGTGCGGATCACGGCGCCCTTGGCGTCGCGAATGGTCAGGCTGACCGGTCCCTTCTCCCCATCCTTGAGCCAGTAATACAGGACCGCGCCGTTCGGCGGGTTCTCGCCGACGTCGAGATAAGCCCGCTCCTTGGTCCCGTCCGCCTTTTCGACCGACGCGATGCCGCCGCCGATGCCGAAGGCGACCGCCGTTGAGACGCCGCTCTTCACGCCATAGAGCGCGCTGAACTGCAGCCGAGTCCGGACCGCCTCGCGCGGCGGAATCAGACGCGTGGCGCGATCGCCGTCGGCGAGGCCGCGCAACGCGGTCAGATCATCCAGGATCCAGAAGCTGCGGCCATGCGTGCCGGCGACAAGGTCGCTGCCCTTGATCTTCAGGTCATAAACCGGGGCGACAGGCAGTCCGCCGGGTATGCGCGCCCAGTTCTTGCCGTCGTTGAGCGAGTAATGCACGCCCGTCTCCGTGCCCACGAACAGCAGACCCGGACGAACGGGATCGGCGCGGATCACGCGGGTGATCTGGTCCTCCGGGAAGTCGCCGGTGATCAGCTCCCAACTCTTGCCGGAATTCTTGCTGCGGAACAGATAGGGCTTGTAGTCGGACAGCTTGTAGCGGGTCGCGGAGAGATAGATCACGTCCGGATCATGCGCGGAGATCTCGACGCAGCCGACATAAGCCAGCTCCGGCATCGCCTTGGGCGTGACGTTGACCCATTTCTTCCCGCCGTCGCGCGTGACATGGACCAGGCCGTCGTCGGTCGAGGCCCAGATCTCGCCTTTGCGGTGCGGAGATTCGACCAGGGAGGCGCAGGTGGCGTGGATCTCCGCGCCCGCGCTTTCGCGGGTGATGTCGCCGCCGGAATGGCCCTGGCGCGACTTGTCGTTCAGGCTGAGGTCGGGAGAAATTTCCTCCCAGCTCATGCCCTGATCCTTGGTGCGGAACACATGGTTGCCTGCGGCGTAGAGCACGCTGGGATCATGCGGGGAGAAGACGATCGGATAGGTCCAGGCGAAGCGGTAGCGCAGGTCCTTCGGCGCGAAGCCTGTCGATTCCTCAGGCCAGACATTGACCAGAGTCAGCTGATCGGTGCGGTAGTCATAGCGCTGCAGGGCGCCCGCGCCGCCAGGGCTGGAGCCGACCGCGCCGCAATAGACGATGTCCTGGTTCTTGGGATCGACCGCGATGAAACCGCTCTCGCCCGTGCCCGGATAGCTGCAATCGCCGAGCGTGATCGCGCCCATGACCGAGGCCGACGGCACGGCGATCGAGGTGTTGTCCTGCTGGGTGCCATAGACCCGGTAGGGGAAGCGGTTATCGACGTCGATCCGATAGAACTGCGCGGTGAGCTGGTTATAGATCGTCGACCAAGTGTAGCCGCCGTTGAAGGTGACGCAGGCGCCGCCGTCATTGCCTTCGATCATGCGGTTCGGATTCTTGGGATCGATCCAGAGATCATGGTTGTCGCCATGCGGCGTGTTGATCTCGGTGAAGCCGGAGCCGCCGTCGGTGGATTTCCACATCCCCAGATTGGTCACATAGACTGTGTCGGCGTGGCCGGGATCGGCGAAGACATGGGTGTAGTACCAGGGGCGATGCATCAGATCGCGGTTGTTGGAGGTCAGCACCCAGCGCTTGCCGTAATCGTCGGAGCGGTAGAGCCCGGTCTTCTCCTCGACCGCCTCGACCAGCGCCCAGACCCGACCGGGTTGCGCGCCTGACACGGAGACGCCGATCTTGCCGATCGGGCCGTCCGGCAGGCCGGGCGCGCGGGTGATCTCCTCCCAGCTGTCGCCGCCGTCCATCGAGCGGAACAGGCCGCTGCCGGGCCCGCCGCTGGACAGGTTCCAGAAATTGCGGCGGGTCTGCCAGAAGGTGGCGAAGATGATCCGCGGATTGGTCGGGTCGATCGACAGGTCGACCGAGCCGGAATCGGCGTCGCGATAGAGGATCTTCTTCCAGGTCTTGCCGCCATCCATGGTGCGGAAGACGCCGCGCTCCTCGTTCGGGCCGAAGATGTCGCCCAGCGCCGCGACATAGACGATGTCGGGGTTGGTCGGATGGATCGAAACCCGTCCGATATGCTTGGTCCCGCGCAGGCCGACATTGCTCCAGGTCCGACCGGCGTCGGTCGACTTATAGACGCCGTCGCCGTAGGAGACGTCGATCCGGATCGTGGTCTCGCCCGTGCCCGCGTAGATCACGTTGCGATCGGACGGCGCGACCGCGATGGCGCCGACCGCCGCGCTGGTCATGAATCCATCCGAAACGCAGCGCCAATAAACGCCGCCGTCGACCGTCTTCCAGATGCCGCCGGCGCAAGCGCCGAAATAGAAGGTCATGGGATCGACGGGATCCCCAGCGACCGCCACGACGCGCCCGCCGCGCGACGGTCCGATGCAGCGCCACTTCAGCGCATCCAGCTTTGAGGAAGCCTCACTCTCGATCTTTTTCGCCATGTTCCGCGTTTCCAATCCCGATCTGATGCGCCGAACCCGGCGATTTCCCGAAGCCTATCGAGCTTAAGGGCGGGAAGGCAAGCTGGCGAGGCGCGTCAGGCTGGCCGCCGCGACCTCTCTTGAGACAAGGCCCTACCCGCGCCAGGGCAGAAGCCCGCGCGCCCGCGCGGGTGTGACGCGGTCGATCGCCGCGACCAACCCAACCACCACGATCACCGCGAGACAGGCCGCCGCCGCCGCGCCAGTGCTGTCGCCCTGCTCCTCCAAGCCATAGACGACGACGCCGAACGTCTCCGAGCCGCGCGACCAGAGCAGCGAAGAGACGGTCAACTCGTTCAGCGCGGTCAGGAACACCATCAAGCCGCCCACCAACGCGGCTGGCAGAATCTGCGGCAGCAGAACGCGCCTCAGCCGCGTCCAAAGGCCGGCGCCGCAGGCCTGCGCCGCCTCCTCGGTCGAACGATCAAGCTGTCCCATCGCCGCCGCGGTCGGCCGCAGCGCCAAAGCCGTGAAGCGCGCGACATAGGCCAGCAAGATCAGCCAAACCGTCCCGTAGAGGCTGCCGATCAACGGCAAGGGGCGCAGAAACGCCAGGATGCAGGCGATCGCCAGCACCACGCCCGGCAAGGCGTAGGGCAGTTCGACCAGCCACGCCAGAACCCGACCGGCCCTCCCGCCGCGCCACTGCGCGAGATACCCCACCGCCAAACCCAACCCGAGGCACAGCGCGCCCGCCGCCGCGGACAGCGCCATGCTGTTCAAGAGGCCGCGCAGCGTCCGGGGATCGCCGATGACTCGCGCGAAATGCCGGCCGCTCAGGGTCTCCCACCCGAACGGCAGACCATAGGCGCGCACCAGGGCCGTGCTGAGCAACGCCAACAAGGGCAGAGCGACGATAAAGATCAGCAGAGTCCACAGCCCCGCCTCCGCCCATGGCCGCGTCCGCCCAAGCCGATAGGCCGGCGCGGCGTTAGGGTTCGGCGCCTCGAGCCGTCGGTTCGCTCGATCCACCAGCAAGCTCTGCAAGCCGACGCCAATCATGGCGACCAGCCCGATCATCAGGGCGAGCGCCGCCGCCTCTCCCAAAGCCGATGGGCCAAACCCGCCAAGCCGCTGATAGACCAGCACCGGCAGCGTCGGGTAGCGCGCGGGCACGCCGAGAAGGGCCGCGATCCCGAAATTGCCGAGCGAGGAGACAAAGCTCAACGCGGCGCCGGCGGCGACGCTGGGGGCCAATAGGGGCAGCAGCACGCGGCGCAAGGTCGGCCAGGGCCCCGCCCCGTTGATCCGCGCCGCCTCGATCAGGTTGCGCGGCAGCCCCAGCAAAGCGGCCTTCACTGTCAGAAAGACCAGCGGCGCGTGCTCGACTCCAAGCAACAGCGCGATGCCCTCACGCGAGTAAAGCGGGTGGGGGCCGCCCGCCGCCGGCGCCAGATAATGGATCCAGGCGATCGCCGTCACATGGCTGGGGATCAGCAAGGGCAGCAGAAAGGCGAAGCTGAGCCAGGAGCGCGCGCGCAGATCGGTCAAGCCGACCAGCAGCGCGAAGCCGAGCCCGAGAAAGACGGAGATCGCGGCGCCGATCGACGCCGTCCAGAGCGAGCGGCCGAGCGCGCGCAGGCTTGCTGGCGCGGTGATCGCCTCCTGCGCCGGGCCCGCCGCCTCCAAGAGCAGCCTGATCATCGGGAACAGGATGATCAACGTGACGAGCCCGGAGACGACGGCCAGAACCAAGCGGTCTTTCGGATCAGCCCTCGACATGGGGCCGAAGATAGATCATCCGCCGAACAGATCCGAGAACAGCCGCTTGTTCTTCGCGTCGTCCCTGAGGATGTCGGCGATCGGCGGCGAGAGCACCTTCACCGCGTCGCGCGCCGGGAACGTCTCGGGCGGCGGCACGTCCGCGCGCGCCGGCATGTAGCCCTGCGAGGCGGCGAAGCGCTGACCCTCGACCGAGAGCACCCAATCGATGAAGGCGCGCGCGGCGACCGGATTCTTCGCCGTGCGCAGAATCGCGACCGGCTCGGTGACGACCGAGACCCCATCGATCGGGAACACGAAATCGACCGGGGATCCTTCCTTTTTTGCGTTGAGCGCCATGAAGTCGACGATCACCCCGTACAGCTTCTGCCCGCCGGCGACCTGGCTGCGCACTTGGCCGTTGCCCTGAACCGAGACTGCGCCCGCGTCGGAGAGCTTGCGGTAGAACTCCAATCCCAGGCCAGGGACGGCGGCCAGCGTCCCCATATGGATCGCGGCGGCGCCCGAGACCAGCGGGCTGGGCATCACGACCTGACCTTTTGCCTGAGGCTTGAGGAGATCGGACCAGCGCTCCGGTCGAGGGGCCTTGGTGTTGTAGATGATCCCGGTCGTGATGAACTTTGTCGCGAAGTAGGCGCGATCCGGGTCCACCGCGCCCTCCGGCGCTCCGACGACGACGGCCTGCGGATAGGGCAGCAGGCGGCCTTCGGCTTTCAGCGCCTCCATGCTCATCGCATCGGCGATCAACAGGAGGTCGGGTTGCGGCGCGCCGGCCGCGAATTCGGCGCGAAGCCGCGCCATGATCTGCGTCGTGCCGTCGCGCACGAACTCCATGTCGACGCCAGGAGCGGTTTTGCGGAACGCGGCGATGGTGGCCGTCGCGTCCGCCTGCGGCTGCGAGGTGTAGAGGATCAGCTTTCCGGAGACGGCTTGCGCCTGCGCGAAGCCGGGAAGCGACAGGAGTATGAGCAGCGCGAAGCGGAGCATGAGGCGGCCTTCATGTGAGATGTCGTCTCACGATCTACCTGGGCCGCCCCAACAGTTCCATGACAGTTTTGCGTCGTATTCGTTACCGAGCGGCGTTTGGCGGCTGCTCCCAGACCGCCGAACCCGGATATCTCTGATCGAGATGCTGACGCAGCAGCGCGATGTTCTTGTTGTTCGCCCGGTAGAACACGTCGCCGACCCAGCCGATCACCGGAATGGAGCTGATCACGAAGTCGACGCCGATGTTCCCGATCATCCGGGCGATCAGGGTGGGCGGCGCGCCCAACCGGCGGGCTTCGTAGATCAGATAGGCCGAGACGCCCTTGGTCGCCACGAGGCCCAGCCCTGGAATAAGATTCAACAGAGCGTCAACGCCCAAGCGCACGTTGGTGCCGGGTATGGCGAAGGAGCTGTCCATCAGGCGGGCGATGGCCTCCAGGCGAACGCGCGCCTCCTCGACCGATCGCGGCGCGACGTCGCCGCTGGGAACGCGAGAAGATCCATAGGCGTAGGCGAACCGAGTCATTAGCGTCTCCCAGTAAAGAGCGGCGCGTGGCGCCGCCGGTTAAGTGAGAGAGTCCGACATCGCGACCGAAGAAAAAGCCGCCAGAGGGGCCCGGACCCCGAGCACTTTAAATGCCGCTGCTTTCTCTGGATTCAAGACGTCAGCGCCATTGATTCTCTTGATGAATTCTTTCGAACACCTGCGTCGTTTTATCTCGATCGCTCTCGGCCGAGCCCGCAGGCCGCGCGCTTGAAACCGTCGCGCCCGCAGCCCATCTATCTCGATTATTTTTCACAAAGCCGCTTTGCATGACTCTTTTCATCGCCGTCGTCGATCTTCTCATCATCGTCTCAGCCCTCGCGTCCGCTTGGCTCTGGTGGTTGGCGAGCCGCCATCGAATCAGGCGCGTCAGCCGCAATGAAGAGCTGAACTACGCAGACATCAATCGGATCGTCACGGCGATGAACCGCACGCAGATCCTTAACTCTCGCGCCGCCTTCGCCACCGCCGTCGCCGCGGGGATGGCGGGCCTGCGCCTCGCCATCAATTAGCGCTCAGCTTCCCCAGGAGATTGGCCAGGGTCTCGGCCTCGCGCTCGTTCAGCCGATCGCCGACCGCCGTCTGGATCGCCGCCGCATAGACCGGCCACATCCGCCGGCGAATCGCGCGCCCCTCCTCCGTGATCGTCACCATCTGCCCGCGGCCGTCGATCTCGCAAGGGCGCCGCGCGACATATCCCGCCCCTTCGATCCGATCGATCAGGCGCGACAAGCCATATTGCGGCATCAGCATCCGCCTCTCCAGCTCAAGCGGGCGCATGCCTGCGGGCGGCCCTCGGTCAAGCTCAAGCAGCGCGTCGTACCAGGATAACGGGGGGAACCCGGCGCCTTTCAACGCAAGTTCAATCTTGGTCAGCGCCGTCTGCTGCGCGCGCAGCAGACGCGTCCAGGCCGTGACGGCCGCTTCGCGCGGTTTCTCGCTCATCCCCCCAGGCTAAGGGGTAATTCATCTGCATCAAGCTTGACAGATCGATGCAATCGCATTCTTTTTAATGCAATTGCATCTAATGGAGCCCCGCCCCCATGACCCAAGACCAACTCACCGCGCACGCGGCCTTCCTGCTGCGCATCGCTTTAGGCCTCATGTTTCTCGCGCACAGCGTGATCCTGAAGCTGTTCGTCTTCACCCTTCCCGGCCTCGCGGACTATTTCGGTTCGATCGGGCTGCCGCCGGCCTTCGGCTACGTCGTGTTCGCGGCGGAGGCGGTCGGCGGCGCGCTGCTGGTGCTCGGCGTACAAACCCGCTGGGTCGCGCTGGGCCTGACGCCGATTCTGATCGGCGCCACCTGGGCGCACGCCGGAAATGGATGGGTGTTCATCGCCACGGGCGGCGGCTGGGAGTACCCGGCCTTTCTGGCCCTCCTCGGGGTGCTGCAAGCGATGCTCGGCGACGGCAGCTACGCCTTGTCCCCGACCAAGCAATTCCCCGTCCGTTCGTGAGGCGCGCCATGAAGCTCACCCTCGTCAGCCACGACCTCTGCCCGTACGTGCAACGCGCCGCCATCGCGCTGCTGGAGAAAGGCGTGCCGTTCGAGCGGTTCGTGATCGACCTCGCGGCCAAGCCGGACTGGTTCCTGGCGATATCCCCGCGCGGCAAGGTTCCCATGCTGAAGATCGACGACGCTGCGGCGCTGTTCGAGAGCAGCGCGATTTGCGAGTTCATCGAGGACACGCAGCCGGGCCCGGCGCTGCATCCGGCCGACCCTGTCCAGCGCGCCCAACATCGCGCCTGGATGGAGTTCGCCTCCGCGATCCTCGCCGACGTCTGGGGGTTGGAGACCGCGAAGACTCTGGAGGCTTTTGAGCCGAAGCGGGCGGCGATCGCGGAGAAATTCGGCTGGATCGAGAAGGCGCTCGGCGACGGCCCTTATTTCGCCGGGAAGGCCTTCAGCTTGGTCGACGCCGCCTTCGCGCCCGTCTTTCGCTACTTCGATCTGTTTGAGACCTTGAAGGATCTCTCTCTGTTCGACGACAAGCCAAAGACGCGCGCCTGGCGCGGCGCGCTCGCCGCTCGCCCCAGCGTCCGGGCCGCCGCCACACCAAAATACCGTGAGTCGCTCCACGCCTTTCTGGAGCGCCATGACGCATATTTACTGAACTAGACTGCTCAGATGTAAACCATTCAAAAATATGGGAGATCCTCCCCTCCGCCACGTCGCGTTCCCCCTACCGTTCGCCCCGGTTCCGCGATAGCATCGTGGGAATCAATAAGGACATTAGGGACGGAGGAAACGATGGGCGTTCTATTCACTCAGGTCTCGATCATCGACGGCGGCGGCGCGGAACCTGCTCCGGGCGAGGTTCTGGTTGAGGGCGAACGCATCGCCCGCGTCGCCGTCGGGAACGTCTCGATCCCGCGCGACGGCCACGAGGTCATCCAGGGCGACGGCGCCATTCTGATGCCCGGCCTGACCGAAGCCCATGGCCATCTGACTTTCCCCAACGTGAAGTCGCTGGAGGAGATCGGCATGATGCCGCCGGAGGAGAATCTCCTCTCCGGCCTGCGCATGGCGAAGCTTTACCTGGACATGGGATTCACCTCCGTCAATTCGGCCGCGGCGGCCAAGCCGCGGTTGGACGTGGTGGTGCGCGACGCGATCAATTCCGGCGATTTCCCCGGCCCGCGCATGCTGGCGGCGACGCCGGAGATGACCGTCTCCGGCGGGTTGGGCGACGTTGATCGCTGGCACCAGACGATGACCACCTTCGCCGTCACCTGCGACGGGGCCGACGAGTTCCGCAAGATGGCGCGGATCTTCTGCCGCGAGGGCGTCGACACGCTCAAGATCAACCCGTCCGGCGACGAGTTCGTGCCGCACGCCCGCGCCCAGCAGACCGTTATGAACGAGGCGGAGATCGCGGCGGTGTGCGAAGTGGCGCGCTCGCGCGGCAAGCGCGTCGCCGTGCACGCCCGCAGCGCGGAAAGCGTGAAGCTGTCGCTGAAACATGGCGCTGAGCTGATCTTCCACGCGACCTACGCCGACGAGGCGGCGATCGAGATGCTGATCGCCGCCAGGGACCGCGTCTTCGTCGTCCCCACCCTCGGAATCTCCTACACCACGCTGAACGAGGCGCATCCCTTCGGCCTCAGCCGCGAGGTGGCGGTCAGCCTGGGCATCGAAGCGGAGCTGACCCATGGGGCCGGCGTCATGAAGGCGCTGAAGCGGGGCGGCGTGCGCCTGCTGCCCGGCGGCGACTATGGCTTCGCCTGGAATCCGCACGGCACGAACGCGCGCGATCTGGAGCATTTCGTCAATCTGCTGGGCTTCACGCCGATGGAGGCGATCGTCGCCGCCACCCGCTGGGGCGGCGAGATCATGATGCGCGGCCATGAGCTTGGCCAGATCAAGGAAGGCTATCTGGCGGATCTGCTGCTGGTGGACGGCGACCCCTCCAAGGACATCCGCCTGCTTCAGAACCGCGAGAGACTGCTGGCGGTGATGAAGGGCGGCGTCTTCCACCGCGCGCCGGTCGGCCGGTCGACGCAGCGGCGGGCGGCCTGAAGACGCCCTGCCGTCGCCAGGAGTCGAGCGCGCGCGAAAAATGCGCCGCCCGACGCAGATTCCGCTTCACAATTTCAGTGGAATATATTTACTAAACATAGAAAGCGACGCCCGGGCTAAACGAGGCGCCGCGTGTGATGATGCAGCTTTACGGACGCCGGGCGCCTCGCCTCGCGGCTGGGCGGCTGTAGCTGAGGGCGGGCCATCCGCCGGTTTCCTGGGAGGGAGTGAACCATGTTGAAGGCAATGGCATGCGCGGTGGGGCTGTCCGCCGCCGCGATTATGGCGTCGGCGTCGCCGGCGTCGGCGCAATCGAAGACCTTGACCCTGTGCTGGGCGGCTTGGGATCCGGCGAACGCCCTGGTGGAGCTGTCGAAAGACTTCACGGCGAAGACCGGCATCGGCATGAAGTTCGAGT
>JBMLRS010000656.1:0-1880 GCA_049240905.1 Elsteraceae bacterium | reverse complement strand
TAAGCGCTTAGACGTCCCTCACGCCGTGACTCCGGACTAGCGCGCGATGCGGGCGATGAATTGCTGCGCGTCGGCTTTCAGGCGGGTCGCTTCGCCGTCCAGCGCGCGGCTGACCCACAGCACCTCGATCGCGCCGGCGATCGACATGACCGAACCGCGCGCCATCCCCGCGATGTTCCGCGAAACGCGGCCCATGGTTTCGTTGACCGCGCTGAGCGAGCCGGTGATCTCGCCGGTCGCGGCGCGCTGCTCCTCCACGGCGGCGGCGATGCCGCCGGAGATATCCGCGATGTCGTTGATCGAACGGCCCAAACGATCGAAAGCGGCGACCGCGGCGGAGGTCGCCTGCTGAATGAAATCGATCCGGCGCGCGATGTCCTCGGTGGCGCGGGCGGTCTGGGTCGCCAGATTCTTCACTTCCGAGGCGACGACCGCGAAGCCCTTTCCGGCGTCGCCGGCGCGCGCCGCTTCGATGGTGGCGTTGAGCGCCAGAAGGTTGGTCTGCCCGGCGATTTCGGTGATGAGGCCGACCACTTCGCCGATCTCTCCGGCGGCGGCGTCGAGCCGCTTGATCTCGCTCCCTGCCGTCTCCGCGTCGCCGGCGCCCTGCCGGGCCGCGACGGAGGAGTGGCTCGCCTGGCGCGCGATCTCGCCGATCGAGGCCGTGAGTTCCTCAACGGAGGCGGCGAGCGCGCTGAGCCGCTGGCTGATCTCGTCGGCGGAGTCCGCGATCGAGACGGTGCTGGAGGAGACGGTCTCCTGCCGTTCCGCCGTCTGGGAGGCGAGGGCGTGGAGGGCCCCGGCCGAGGTCAACACCGTGCCGGCGGTGGTCTGCACGGTCTCGTCGAAGCTGCGCAGGATCGCGCCGCGTTCGGCGGCGAGGCGAGCCGCCGCTTCGGCGTCGCGCTCCTTCTGTTCGCCCTCAAGGCGCTTCACTTCCGCAGACGTGTCGCGGAAGACGCTGACAGCGGACCACATCGCGCCAACCTCCGTGCCCGGCGCGGCGCTGGGGAGCGACAGGTTCAACTCGCCCTTGGTCAGGCGCTCCATGACGTTGGTCATCTGCGCCAGATGTCGAACCACGCCCCGCATCACCACGACCAAGGACAGGGCGAACAAGAGCAGCGCCGCGACGACCATCGCTCCGGCCCCGAGCAGCGCGCGCCAGGCCTGGTTTGTCAGATCCTCCAGGAGCGTCGTCATTTCGTCCCGCACCAGAGCCTGGGTCTCCAGGATCTTCGCGATCCCGGAGGTCGCGGCCGCGAACCAATCCGCCCCCGATAGGGCGTATTTTCCGTCCGCCATTGCGGCGGTCAGGACAGAGGCGCGAACGGTCTGGAAATCCCGGAAATAGGCGGCGTCGGCCGCCGTCACGCCTTCCTGAACGCGCGGCGCGTGCAAATGCTTGCGAGCGCGCACCGAAGCCCAGCCGGCCTCGATCTGCCCACGATTGGCCCCGATCTGCGCGACCTCCGCCGGGGTCAACGGGCGGCCCGCCGCGATCACGCCGGCGAGGAAGCCACGCTCTCGACCGGCGTACTCTGAGGCCAAATAGGCGCCTTGCTTAAGGGTGAAGCCGTCGGCGACGACGGGATGGGTCGGCGGAAGATCCGCCTCGAGAGATTGGCGCAGCGTCTGGGTCCGCTCGATCACGGCGCTGATTCCTGGAAACCACTCCGCGCGCAGGGCGGCGTCGGACCCAAGCGCGCGCGCCGCGAAGACCGCGTCGACCCGCTGACGCAAGCCGGCCAGCTTGCCGAGCGACTCCTCCACGGCGGCGATCGCGGCGGCGAGCTTCGGATCCCTGAGGGCGCGCGCATGATCGAGCGCTCGGGTGGCGGCGGCGTCGGCCGCGCGGCGCTGATCGGCGACGGTCTTGG
>JBMLRS010000655.1:0-2628 GCA_049240905.1 Elsteraceae bacterium | reverse complement strand
CAGCCTGCTGCTGGCGACCTTGGGCGTGACGATCGCGATCGGCGTGCCGCTGGGCGTGGCGGCGGCGGTCTGGCGGAAATCGCCGCTCGGCAATCTGGTTCTGGCTTTCGCCTTCATCGGCTACGCGATCCCAAACTTCGTGCTGGCGATCCTGCTGCTTCTGGCCTTCTCCTTCACCTTGCATTGGCTGCCGAGCGGCGGATCGGACACGGTCTGGCATTATCTGATGCCGGTGGCGGCGCTCGCCTCCTTCTTCGTCGCCTCGCTCGTGCGCTACACCCGCAACTCGATGCTCGACGTGCTGTCGCAGGACTATATGCGCACGGCGCGGGCCAAGGGCTTGAGCGAGCGCGTGGTGATCCTGCGCCACGGCCTGCGCAACGCGTTAATCCCGGTGATCACGGTGATCGGGCTGCAGATGACCACGCTGGTCTCCGGCGCGGTGGTGGTGGAGACGGTGTTCTCCTGGCATGGCGTCGGCGACTTGCTGGTCGGCGCGACCCTGCGGCGGGATTATCCGCTGCTGCAGTTCGGCGTGCTGGCGGTGTCGGCGGCGGTGGTCGTGATCAATTTGCTGATCGATCTGCTCTATGGGGCGGTCGATCCCCGCGTCCGGCTGGCGGGTTGAGCATGACCGACCTCGCCAACCCCAATCCGATGATCTCCAAGCCGCTGGAGCCCGCGCGCGCAAAACGAGGCGCGCGGCGGCGGCGGATCGATCTTGTGATCCTGCTCGCGGGTCTGACGGGCGTCCTCTTGCTGACGGCGGCGCTGTTCGCGCCCTATCTGGCGCCGTTCGATCCCGACGCGCAGCGGCTTCTGGCCCGGCTGAAGCCGCCGATCGGCTTTGAGCGGGCGGACGCGCGCTATCTGCTGGGATCGGATCAACTGGGGCGGGATCTGCTGTCGCGCTGCCTCTACGGCTTGCGGCTGACCCTGCTGATCGCGCTGTTCGGGGCCTTTCTGGGCTTGGTGATCGGCGCGGTGGCCGGCCTCGCCGCAGGCATGCTGGGCGGGTTGACCGACGCGCTGGTGATGGGCCTCTGCGACGTGAAGATCTCCATGCCCTTCACGCTTGTCGCGCTGTTGGTGATCGCGATCGCCGGCGCCTCGACCTCCGTGTTGGTCTGCGTGCTGGGTCTGGCCTATTGGGCGCAGTTCGCCCGGCTGATCCGCGCGCAGGTGCTGACCATCCGCGAGTTACCCTACATCGAGGCGGCGCGGGCCGCCGGGGCCTCGGGCTGGCGGATCGCGACGCGCCATGTGCTGCCCAACATCGCCTCGCCGGTGATCGTGATGTTCACCCTCAACATCTCCAACCTGATCTTGCTGGAGAGCGCGCTGTCCTTCCTGGGGCTTGGCGTGCAGCCGCCGACCGCGACCTTGGGATCCATGGTCGGGCAGGGGCGGGACTACATGCCGACCGCGCCCTGGATCGTCGCCGCGCCCGGCCTGCTGATCATGCTGGTGGCGCTGACCGTGATGCTGATCGGCGACTGGCTGCGCGACCGCTTTGACGTTCGCCTGCGCGAACGATGACCGAATTTTCTTCAACGAACCGGAGAGTCCGATGAGAAAGATCCTTGTTTCCGCCTTGGCCGGCGTCGCCAGCCTGGCGCTGATGGGCGCGGCCCAGGCCCAAGAGCTGGTGGTGGGCGTGCAGAACATGTCCGCCGCGCTGGATCCCGGCCGCGACCACTCCAACGTCGGCTCGCAGCACTACTACAACAGCTTCGACACGCTGATCGAGAAGGACCACGCGAAGTCCGAGCCGGTATGGAAGCCGGGTCTCGCGACCTCCTGGAAGCTGATCTCGCCGACGGTGATGGAGTTCAAGATCCGCCAGGGCGTGAAGTTCCATAACGGCGCGACCATGACCGCCGAGGACGTGAAATATTCGATCGACCGGATCATCCACACCACCTTCCCGCCCTACCTGATCCGCAAGAAGGATTTCCTGCCGAACATCGAGAAGGTGGATGTGGTCGACGCCGAGACGATCCGCGTCACGGCCTATCGTCCGGAACCGTTGTTCGAGACGCTGTTCAACATCCAGCAGACCAACATCGTGCCCAAAGCCTACATGATGGCGCTGACCGGCGATCCCGCGAAGGACGAGCCCTCCGACTATGAAGCCTTCGGCCTCAAGCCGGTGGGCACCGGCCCCTATAAGATCACCGAGTTCGTGCCGAACCAGCGCATCGTCTATGAGCGGTTCGATGATTTCTGGGGCGACAAGGCCCCCTTCAAGAAAGTGACCGTGCGCCGGATCGCCGAGCTGTCGGCCCGGATCACCGCGCTGAAGAACAACGAGGTCGACATCATCACCAACATCCCGCCGGATCAGGTGAACGTGATCGCGCAGGACCCGAAGCTGAAAGTGGAAGGCAGCGTCACGCCGCTGTTCCACGTGGTCATCTACAACACCCAGCATCCGAAGATGAGCCTGGAGCTGCGCCAGGCGATGAACCTCGCGATCGATCGCAAGACCCTGAACGAGGCTCTCTGGCTGAACAAGGCCGTCGTGCCCTCCACCCACAGCTACCCGCAGTTCGGCGGCCTCTACATGCCAGAGCTGAAGACCTTCGAATATGATCCGGTCAAGGCCAAGGAGCTGGTGAAGAAGTC
>JBMLRS010000654.1:0-2238 GCA_049240905.1 Elsteraceae bacterium | reverse complement strand
GATCGTCGCCAATCAGGGCATGGCGAGCTGGCCGCTGGTCTCGCTCTACGGCCTCCGGCTGGCGCTGCGGCTGGATCAGATGTTCGGCCGGGTCGAGGAGCCGATCTCGCCGCGCCGGCCGGTCGCGCCGCATCGCGCGCAAGTGTCCTTCGCCGAGCCGCTGGCGACGACGGAGAGCTTGAGCGCGGCCCTGGAGCGGATGATCGCGACCCTATGCGGCGATCTGGAGCAGGCGGGCAAGGGCGCCCGCCGGCTGGAGGCGGCGCTGTGGCGGGTGGACGGCGCGGTCCGGCGGATCGGCGTCGGCGCGCATCGCCCCTTGCGCGACCCGGTCGCCTTGGCGCGCTTGCTTTTACCGCATCTCGACAAGCTGGACGTCGGCTTCGGGATCGAGACCATCGTGCTGTCCGCGCCGATCGCCGAGCCCTTGGGCGCGCGCCAGCAGGACGCCTTCGAAGCCGGCGACGAGGCGGCGGTCGACGGCCTGATCGACCGGCTGGTCGATCGGCTGGGGCCGGAGAACGTGCTGCGCGCGCTGCCCAACCCCAGCGCCCTGCCGGAGCGAGCGGAGCTGCAGCTGGCGGTGGGCGACGCCCCGACCGAGACGCCCACCTTGTTCGGCGGCGATCCCGCCCCGCGCCGCAAGCGGCCGATCCGCCTGTTCACCCGGCCGGAGCCGATCGAGGCGGTGAGCCTGCTGCCGGACCAGCCGCCCCGTCAGTTCAGTTGGCGCGGCGGGGCCCATCGCGTGCGTCGCGCCGAAGGGCCGGAGCGGATCGCGCCGGAATGGTGGCGGGCCAAGCCCAGCGCCGAAGGCCGCACGCGCGACTATTACCGCGTGGAGGACGATCAGGGCCGGCGCTTCTGGGTGTTCCGCTCCGGCCTTTATGAAGGCGCGACTGGGACTGCCGCAGGCGAGGGCGCGCCGCGCTGGTACATGCATGGCCTGTTTGCATGAGCTCAGGCGGTTACGCCGAGCTCCAGGTCACCAGCAATTACAGCTTCCTGATCGGGGCCTCGCACCCGGCGGAGTTGGTCGAGACGGCGGCGGCGCTGGGCCATGCGGCGGTCGCCATCACCGATCGCAACAGTCTGGCCGGCGTGGTGCGCGCCCATGTCGCCGCCAAGGAGGCGAAGATCAAGCTGCTGGTGGGGGCGCGGCTGGATTTCGCCGATCACCCCAGCCTGATCTGCTTGCCGACCGACCGCGCCGCCTATGGCCGGCTGTCGCAGCTGATCACCAAGGGCCGGCGCGCGGCGCCCAAGGGGGAATGCGCCCTGGCGATCGAGGATCTGTGGGCGTTCTCGGAAGGGCAGATCCTGATCGCGCTGCCGCCGGAGCCGGACCGCGTCGACTTCAAGGCCGAGTTCAAGCGCTTCAAGGCCGATCTCTCGCGCCTGGTCCTGCGTCTGCCGGGCTTCGTCTATCTGGCGGCGCGGGCGCGGTTCGGCGGGCGCGACCGGGTGGAGATCAACAGGCTGGACCGTCTGGCCCGGCAGGTCGGCGCCCCGCTGGTCGCGGTCAACGACGCGCATCACCATATCCCCGGTCGGCGCGCGCTGGCCGACATATTGACCTGCATCCGCGAGGGCTGCGCGATCCTGGAGGCGGGCCATCGTCTGGCGATGAACGCGGAGCGGCATTTGAAGCCGGCCGTCGAAATGCGCCGGCTGTTCAAGGACTGGCCCGAGGCGGTGGACCGCACGCTGGAGATATCGTCCCGCGTCCAGTTCTCGCTGGACGAGCTGAAATACGACTATCCGGAGGAGCTGACGCGCGAGGGCCGCAGCCCGCAGGAGGAATTGGCCCATCTCACCTGGATCGGCGCGGCCAAGCGCTGGCCGGACGGCGTGCCCGAACCCGTGCGCCTGACCCTGCTGAAGGAGTTGGCGCTGATCGAGCAGCTGGGCTACGCGCCCTATTTCCTGACCGTGAACGACATCGTGGCGGAGGCGCGCCGCCTGGGAATTCTTTGCCAGGGGCGGGGGTCGGCGGCGAATTCGGCGGTTTGCTACGTCCTGGGGATCACGGCGGTGGATCCGGTCGCGGTCGATCTGCTGTTCGAGCGCTTCGTCTCGGCCGAGCGCAACGAGCCGCCGGACATCGACGTCGATTTCGAGCATGAGCGCCGCGAAGAGATCATCCAGTACATCTACCGAAAATACGGCCGGGAGCGGGCCGGGCTGGCGGCGGCGGTGCATAGTTTTCGGGCGCGCGGGGCCTTGCGCGAGGTCGGC
>JBMLRS010000653.1:0-2918 GCA_049240905.1 Elsteraceae bacterium | reverse complement strand
CTTGCCGACGGCCTCATTGTGGCGCGCCATCCCGCGGGGGGGGGGCGCGCAAGCGGCGATGAAGAAGCCAAGCGCCAGGACCGCGCCCCGCCCGCGCTTCATAACCAAGCCGATCAGCGCCCCGAGCATCGCCAGCGGCAGGGCGTAAAGGAAGATCGCCTTGGTGAGCATGAGAGCCGCCGCCGCCAGTCCGGTCAAGCAGGCGGTCCAAAGCCTCGGCGCCTGAGCCAGACGCAGCGCGCCCCAGCAGATCAGGGCGGTCAGGAACAGCGCCAGATAGTCCGACAACAGCTGGCTGCGCCATTTCGCGGCCTCGAGGTTGAACGCCAGCAGACCGAACGCCAAGATCGCCTGAACCGGCGTCGCGCCCAGCCCGCGCGCGATCACGAACACCAACAGCGCGCTCGCGGCCTGGAACAGGCTGTTGGCCGTGCGCAGCGGCGCATACAGCGGTTTGCAAGCGGGATCGGGGTCGTGGAAGAAGCAGTCGGCGGGCGCCTCAATCAAGTTGGGGCTCAGCTTGATCATCGCCGCGATGAACAGCGGAAACACCGGCTCGCGATAGGCGGTGGGGACAGGCGGAACCTCCGGCCTGGACATCGAGAAGGCGCCGCGATGGGCGATGTTCCAGCCCGTCGACAGAAATTCAACTTCGTCCGCCACGGGGCTCCAGGGTCGTTGGCCCAGGATCAGCCAACCAAGCGACAGCAGCGTCAGCCCGGCCAGGATCCAGCGATGCGCCGCGCTCAAAGGGGTCGCCGGGCTCAAGGGGCCTCGACGCCGTCATGCGCGAGGTAGGCGAGGCGCTTGGTTTCGTAGCGCCTCAGCCGCACCGTGTCCAAGATCAGCCCGCTCGCGACCAACAGGCCGGACAGCATGATCAGCCCCACCACCCCCACCGCGGTCGGCAGGCGAGGCACCAAGCCAGTCTCCAGGAACTCGCGCACCAGCGGCAGGCCCAGCAGCAGCGCCAGGCCGGTCAGCAGCGCCGCGAGGATCGAGAAGAACGGCAAAGGCCTCTCCTCCGTCACCAGTCTTCCGATGGTCATCAGGATGCGCAGCCCGTCGCGCACGGTGTTCAGCTTGCTGTGCGAGCCCTCGCGCCGCACGCCATAGCGGCCTGGCATCTCCGCCGTCGGCGCGCGCATCGCCAGCGCATGCACGGTCATCTCCGTTTCCACCGCGAAGCCGTCCGCGAAAGCGGGGAAGGTCTTCACAAAGCGGCGGGAGATCACGCGATAGCCGGAGAACACGTCGCCCAACTGCGCCTGGAACAGCCGCGACAACAGCCAGGTGAAGGCCTGATTGCCGAAGGCGTGGCCGGGGCGATGCACGGCGGCCCCGGCGTCGCGCGTGATCGTCACCAGATCCAGGCACTCGGCCTGAAGCCGCTCGATCGCGGCCGGCGCGCAATCCGGATCATAGGTGCCGTCGCCGTCGACCATCACATAGATGTCCGCCTGCACGTCGGCGAACATGCGGCGCACCACGCTGCCCTTGCCGCGCGTCGGCTCGCTGCGAACGATCGCGCCAGCCGCCCGCGCCAGCTCGATCGTCCGGTCGGTCGAGCCATTGTCATAGACGAAGATCTGCGCGGTCGGCAGCGCGCGTCGGAATCCAGCCACAACATCCCCGATCGCCGCCGCTTCATTGAGACAGGGAATGAGAACGGCGACGCGAGTCATGGGGCTCAGGCTCGAAGCAGGAATTTCGCGTCTGCCTTTGGCGATTATTTCCGCGCAACGCCAGCGGAAAAAGCGGTGGGCGGCGCCATTGAGCCGCTAATCTGATTGCTGTAAATTTTGGCGTGCAGGAGCGGATCGATTTATGGCCCCCGTCATCGTTTCAGACCCGGAGATTTTGGGTGGGCGTCAGGTCTTCCGAGGCACGCGCGTGCCTGTGGAGGTCTTGTTCGAGAACCTGGAGGACGGGCTGACGCTTGATGAGATCGTCGCGAGCTATCCAAGTCTCGTTAAATCCGATTTGATCGCCTGTCTCGAAGAGGCGCGCGCCAAGCTGCTGGCTGCGTAAGCTTGCGCGTCCTGCTGGATGAGAATGTTCCGGTTCAACTGAAGCCGTTGCTGACTGCCGGACGGATCGACTGGCTCAATCAACTCGGTTGGAAGCAGCTATCCAATGGGCGGCTTTTGAGCGCGATGGAAGGCGCCTACGATCTCCAGATCACGGCCGACCGGAACTTATACGCCCAACAGAATCTCGACGGACGGCCGTTTTCAGTCCTCGTTCTTCCCTTCAATCGCCGCCGCGACGTCCTGGAGCTCGCCCCGCTGATTCAGGAGCTCCTGGCGACGATCCAACTTGGGAGCTACGTCGTGATCGATCGGGATCGAACAGTCACGACACGCTTCACCGGATCCTGACCGACGCCGTCGCCGTGGCGCCGTCGGCGTCGATCACGGTGATCTGGTGAAAACCTTCGCCGTCAGGGATCCAGCGGGTTTCGCGGCGGTGGGCGGGGGCGGGCAGGGGGCGGCCGTCGACCAGCCAAGCCAGGGGGCGCCGTCCGCCGGTCGCGCGCAGGGTGAAGCCGCCGGCGGCTTCGGAATCGGCTTTCGGTAGCAGGGCGCCGGCCGGCGGGAAGACCAGGGTAAGGCGATCGTGGTTCTGGTCCGAGCCATGGGACGCCAAGGCGGCTTGATCGGGCGCTGGTTCGCGCCGGCTGGTCAGGCGGCGCAGCGCGTCCGGCGCGGTCGCCGTCACCGCGATCTGCTCGCGCGCGGGCAGATCATGGCTCGGCAGCAGGTCGAAGATCTGGCGCGTCAGCGGCGCCGCCGTGTTGCGGCCATAGCGGCCGGGCGAGGGCGCGCCGTCCGGCCGCCCGACCCAGACGCCGACGCTGTGCGAGGCGGAGACGCCGACCGCCCAGGCGTCGCGGAAGCCGAAGGAGGTGCCGGTCT
>JBMLRS010000652.1:0-1767 GCA_049240905.1 Elsteraceae bacterium | reverse complement strand
GCTGGAACTTGCCGTCGCGGTCGGTGAAGTAGGTGAACATGAAGAAGCTCAGCCAATCCGGCGTCTCTTCATTGAAGGCGCCCAGGATGCGCGGATTGTCCTGATCGCCGCTGCGGCGCTGCAGCAGGGCTTCGGCTTCCTCGCGCCCGTCGCGGCCGAAATGCTTGTGCAGCAGATAGACCATCGCCCAGAGATGGCGGCCTTCCTCGACATTGATCTGGAACAGGTTGCGCAGGTCATAGAGGCTGGGGGCGGTCAGGCCCAGATGGCGCTGCTGCTCGACCGAGGCCGGCTCCGTGTCGCCCTGGGTCACGATGATCCGGCGCAGATTGGCGCGGTATTCGCCGGGCACGTCGTTCCAGGCTTTCTCGCCCTTATGATCGCCGAAATGGATCTGTCGGTCGGCGTCGCCGGGATTGAGGAAGATGCCCCAGCGATAGTCGCGCATCTTCACATGGCCGAAGGTCGCCCAGCCTTGCGGGTCGACGCTGACCGCCGTGCGCAGATAGACCTCCATGTCGGTCGAGCCTTCCGGCCCGACATGGTCCCACCAGCTCAGGAAGTTCGGCTGCCATTGCTCCAGCGCGCGTTGCAGCGTGCGATCCTCGGAGAGGTTCACGTTGTTGGGGATCTTGTCGTTGTAATTGACGTCAGCCATGTCTCGCTCCCTCGAATCCCAGTTCAGACGCGCTTCCAGTCGAAGATCGCCTTGTTGCCCGTGCCGTAGACCTGCAGCGCCCCCTTCTCGCCGACCGCGTTCGGGCGCTGGAAGATCCAGTTCTGCCAGGCGGTCAGGCGGCCGAAGACGCGGGTCAGCATGTTCTCGCCGCCATTGAAGCGCAGGTTCGCCTCCATGCCGGTCAGCGCGTCGGGCGACATGGCGACGCGCTCTTCGATCGCGATGCGCACTTCGTCCTCCCAGTCGATGTCGTCCGGATTGCTGGTGGCGAGGCCGACCGCGAAGGCGGCGTCCGCGTCCAGCTTCTGGCCAGCCTTTTCGCGCACGGCCTCCAGCGCCGGGGCTTCGTCATAGAAGCGGCGGCCGAGCCGGCTCTGCCCGGTGATCATTGGATAAAGGCCGAAATTCGCTTCGCCCACGGTGATGGTCGGCGCGCGCTCGGGCTGATCCGGCAGGGCCAGATGATAGGCGCGGTCGCAGGCCAGATGCAGCTCCAGCAGGCTGCCGGCGAAGCAGGAGCCCGGCTCCACCAGCGCGAACAGGCTGCGCGAGGACAGATCCAGCCGGCTGAATGTGCGGCGCAGCAGGCCGATCGTCTCGCGGACCAACCAGTGGGTCTGATGCGACAGCAGGAACTGATCCACCGCCAGCGTCGCGTCCGCGTCGCCCTCGGTCTTCATCAACCACACACCGATCTCCAGCTCGTTAGTGCGCAGGGAGAGGATCGCGTCCTCCAACTCGCGCGCCATCGCCAGCGGCCACCAGGCCGCGCCTAGCGCTTCGACGCCGGCCATGTCATTGGGCTGCGGGCCAGTCGGTGCCTTCACGGTGAAGGTCGCCGTGCGCTTGATCCGGTCGATCTCGACCGTGACATGGCCGTAGCGCAGGGCGTTCTCTTCGATCTTCCGGTTCAGCGGGGTGAGGGCGACGCCCTTGGCGCCGACCGGCCGGTCGCTCTTCTCCGCCCAGGCCAGCGCCCGTTCACGCACGGTCTGGGCGAAGACGGCGGGTTTCGCGAGGGTGTCGACCAGCCGCCAGTCCTTGGCCTTCTGGCCGCGCACGCCTTCCACGCTGGTGCAGAAGATGTC
>JBMLRS010000651.1:0-7946 GCA_049240905.1 Elsteraceae bacterium | reverse complement strand
CCCGCCATACTCATCGTCGCGGCAGTTGGTGGCGGGCGACCAGAACTGATCCAGCAGATGGCCGTAGGCGTCGATCTCCAGCCCGTCCAGGCCGGCGGCCTCCATGCGTTGGGCGGCGGCGGCGTAGTCGCGGATCACCCGCTCGATGTCCCAGTCCTCCGCCTGTTTGGGGAAGGAGCGATGCGCCGGCTCGCGGATCGGAGAAGGGGCGAGCACAGGCAGCCAATCAGCCTGCGCCCAATTGTTGCGCCGGCCCATGTGGGTGATCTGGATCATCACCGCCGCGCCATGATCATGGCATTCGTCGGCCAGCCGCTTCAGCCAGGGGACGATCTCGTCCTTGTAGGCCAGCAGATTGCCGAAGGCCGGCGGCGAATCAGGGGAGACCACGGCTGATCCGGCGGTCATGGTCAGCGCGACCCCGCCCTTCGCCTTCTCGACATGATAGAGCCGATAGCGATCCTTCGGCATGCCGTCTTCCGAGTAGGCGGGCTCGTGCGACGTGCTCATGATGCGGTTGCGCAGCGTCAGATGCTTGAGTTGATAAGGCTGGAGCAGCGGATCAGAACTCATGAACAACCCACCGCTTCATCGCCCGCTCCCGCATTGACAGTCGCCCAACTTGGCCATGGCCGACGACCGGTTGTCTAGGAAAAGACTGTACGGCGCGTCTTGGCTTTGCTTAGCCTAAGCGGGTCGATCCGCCGCGCGATCCGCGCGCCGCGAACAGGGAGGATTTTCGTGACCGAAGCGCAGAAAGGGGTGATTCCCGCCCGCCGCGGCGTGGCCGTGCGGCTGAAGAAGGGCCAGTCGATCCGCATCATCAACACCCATGGCGAACAGGTCGTCGACACCTGGGCCTTCGTCGATCACATGCTCTCCGAATTCATGTCGATGGAGCATACCCGCGCCACCATCCTGCGCATGCGGCCGAAGCCGGGGGACAAGCTTTACACCAACAAGCGGCGGCCGATTCTGACCCTGGTCGAGGACACCTCCCCCGGCGTGCACGACACCCTGATCGCCGCTTGCGACAACGAGCGCTACCAGCTGCTGGGCTGCACGGAATACCACGACAACTGCACCGACAACCTCACCGCCGGCATGGCCGGGATCGGGCTGAAGGAGCCGGAGACGCCCAGCCCGCTGAACCTGTTCATGAACATCCCCTGGACCGACGCGGGCGGCTTGAGCTTCGAAGCGCCGGTCGGCAAGCCCGGCGATTACGTGACGCTTCAGGCGGAGCTGGATTGCGTGGTCGCCATGTCGGCCTGCCCGCAGGACATCCTGCCGATCAACGGCAAGACCGGCCAGATCACCGACGCGCATTACGAAGTGCTGGGGTAACACTACGCCGCCGCGCCCGTCGCCTGACGGTAGCCGTCGCGATATTGGCCCCAGAGCGACTTCGGGACCTCGAAGGCGGCCGTTCAATCACCCTCACCCTGAGCCCGTCGAAGGGTCTGCTTCGACAAGCTCAGCATGAGGGTGAAGGGGCTGCCTCAGCCGCGCCACACCACGGGAAACGCCTCGCTGTCCATCGCGGCGCCCGGGATCGGCGCGCCGGGGAAGCTTTCCGGCGGCGGCGACATATAGCCGTCGCGCAGGGCGTATTTCACGTCGTCGCCGGTGAAGCGGGCGGCGAAAGCGCGGCGGCGATTGCTGGACTGGTTGCCCGGCGCGCCATGCAGGGTGAGTCCGTGGAACAGGATGCAATCGCCGGGCGCCATCTCGAAGCCGGCGAGCTGATATCTCTCGCGTTCGCCGTCGATGTCCGGCACCGGCTCGAACTTCTCGCGGGTCTGATGATCGGCGGAGTCATTGAAGCGCTTGGGCGTGTACCATTTGCCCCAGCGATGCGAACCTAGGACATATTCAACCGAAGTCGCGCGCGCGATTGGATCCAGCGGGATCCAGAGGCTGACCGCGTTCATGCCGTCCAGGCTCCAATAGGGCAGATCATGGTGCCAGGGGGTCGGCTCCGTGGTGCCCGGCTCCTTCACCAGCACATGTTCGTGGAACAGATTGACCTTCTTTGAGCGCATGAAGCGCCCGGCGATGGCCGCCGCGGGCGAGTGGGTCAGGAATTCCTGATATTCCGGGATCCGCCGCCAACTGCAGTAATCGCCCAGAAACAGGCCGGGCTTGCCGTCCGGCGTGTAGCGCTTGGCGTAAGGGCTGGGATCGGCGAGGTTGCGATCGACGCCCTGGCGCAGCAGTTCGATCCAGTTCGGGGCGAACACTTGGCGCAGGCAGATCACGCCGTCGCGCTCGTACTGTTCGATTTCCTCGTCGCGAACCGCCATCGACCGCTCCAACCCTATTGCTTGATGATCAGGCCTTGCCCCGTCGGCAACTCCAGGACGGGATGATTGAGTCGCTGGATGTAGCGGTCAAGCATCTCGCAGCGGACGTTCGGCGAGCCATAGCCCTCGATCAGCACCACGCCGCCGACGCTGACCTTGGCGAACAGACGCGACAGCGCGCCCGTGATCATCGAGGCGTCGGCGTCCTCGACCCGGAGATAGGCGATCTCAGCCGACGGCAGATCGAGATCCAGAAGCGAGGCGATCCGTGTGACCTTGGCGTTGCGCAGGAAAGCCAGACGATCGACCGTGAACGGGGTCAGATCGAAGCGCGCGACCTGCGCGTTGGGGTAGGGCGGAAAGCGCCAGGTGGTGAAGCTGTCGAACAGCGTCCAGCGACGCCCCAGGCTGTCGAAATCGAGATATCGGCCGATCACCGCGGCCTCCAGCCCGTCCCGCACGCCGACGTCGACGAAATCGCCCGTCACGTTAAGGGCGCGCTGCGCGGCCCAAAGGGCGGTGTGAACGCGCCAGACGATCGCGCGTTCTTCGAGCGTCGGGTTCGCGGCGGCGTAGGCTTCCTGGAACTTCGGATCCCGCGCGAAGCCCATCACGCGATCCATCGCGACGAGGTTCTCGCCGATGAACAGGCCAGGGCCGAAGACCTGGGTCAGGACGTCGAGAGCGCCGTTCACCCGCTCATAATCATCTATCGAAAGCAGGCGGGAGAACATGGCTGGCTTTTCCTAACGCGTCGGCACCGGCTTTTCGCCGCGATAATCATAGAAGCCGCGGCCGACCTTCTTCCCAAGCCAGCCCGCTTCGACATATTTCACCAGAAGCGGACAGGGGCGGTATTTCGAATCCGACAAGCCCTCATACAGCACTTGCATGACCGCCAGACAGGTGTCGAGCCCGATGAAATCCGCCAGTTGCAGCGGCCCCATCGGATGGTTGGCGCCCAGCTTCATCGCCGTGTCGATCGCGTCGACCGAACCCACGCCCTCATAGAGCGTGTAGACCGCCTCATTGATCATCGGCAGCAGGATGCGGTTGACGATGAAGGCGGGGAAGTCCTCGGCCACGGCCGGGGTTTTTCCCATCTTGATCGCCAGCTCGCGCACGGCGGAGAAGGTCTCCTCCTCCGTCGCGATGCCGCGAATCAGCTCCACCAGCGCCATCACCGGCACCGGGTTCATGAAGTGCATGCCCATGAACCGCTCGGGCCGATCAGTGGTCGACGCCAGACGGGTGATCGAGATCGAGGAGGTGTTGGTCGCCAGCATGGCGCTGGGCTTCAGATGCGGCACCAGCGCCTTGAAGATGTCGCGCTTGACGGCCTCGTTCTCGGTCGCCGCCTCCACCACGAAGTCGGTCTGGCCGAAATCAGCCAGGCTGGTCGTGGTGCGGATGCGGGCCATCGCCTCGGCCTTAGCCATCTCCGTGATCTTCTCGCGGGCGACTTGCCGGCCCAGATTGCCGTCGATCCCCTTGATGGACTTGTCCAGACGCGCTTGATCGACGTCGCAGAGCAACACATCAAAGCCAGAGAGCGCCGCGACATGGGCGATGCCGCTGCCCATTTGGCCAGCGCCGATGATGCCGAAACTCTGAATCATGGGAAAAATCCTAATCGGGAAAGAAAGCTATTTGGTGCGGTTCAATTCGGCCTGCAGTTCAGGCACGGCCTTGAACAGATCGGCGACCAAGCCGTAATCGGCGACCGAGAAGATCGGGGCCTCTTCATCCTTGTTGATCGCGACGATGACCTTGCTGTCCTTCATGCCGGCCAGATGCTGGATCGCGCCGGAGATGCCGACGGCGATATAGAGATCCGGGGCGACCACCTTGCCGGTCTGGCCGACCTGATAATCATTCGGCACGAAGCCCGCGTCGACGGCGGCGCGGCTGGCGCCGACCGCAGCGCCCAGAATGTCCGCGATGCCTTCCAGCATCACGAAATTCTCGCCGTTCTGCATGCCGCGCCCGCCGGAGACCACGATCTTGGCCGAGGCCAATTCCGGCCGCTCCGAGCTGGAGAGCGCCTGGCCGACGAACTTGGACAGGCCGGCGTCGCCCGCGCCCGAAACCGCCTCGACCGCGGCGGAGCCGCCGGTCGCCGCCGCCGCTTCGAACGCGGTGGAGCGGACGGTGAGCACCTTGATCTTGTCGGAGGACTGCACGGTCGCCAGCGCGTTGCCGGCGTAGATTGGGCGCACGAAGGTGTCGGCGGACTTCACGGCCAGCACTTCGGAGATCTGCTGCACGTCAAGCACCGCCGCCACGCGGGGCATGAAGTTTTTGCCGAAGGTCGTCGCGGTGGCGACGACGTGGCCATAGCCGGGGGCGAGCTTCGCCACCAGCGGCGCGATGTTCTCAGCCAGGCCGTTGGCGTATTCCGCGCCGTCGGCGACCAGCACTTTCGAGACGCCGGCGACCTTGGACGCGGCTTCCGCGACCGATCCGACGCCTTGGCCGGCGACCAGCAGATGAACCTCCCCACCGATCGCGGCGGCGGCGGTCACCGCGTGAAGGGTCGCATGCTTGAACGGGGAGCCATGCTCCGCCACCACGAGAACGGCCATCGTCAAATCACCTTCGCTTCGTTGCGCAGCTTGTCCACCAGTTCCGCGACCGATCCCACCTTGGCCCCGGCCTGGCGCTTGGCCGGCTCCTCGACCGAGAGGGTGGTGAGGCGCGGCGCCACGTCGACGCCCAGCCCTTCCGGGGTCAGCGCGTCGATCGGCTTCTTCTTCGCCTTCATGATGTTGGGCAGCGAGGCGTAGCGCGGCTCGTTCAGGCGCAGATCGGTGGTCACGATCGCCGGCAGCGCCAGATCTACCGTCTCAAGCCCGCCGTCGACTTCGCGCGTCACTTCCACGCGGCCGTCGCCGATGGTGACCTTGGAGGCGAAGGCGCCCTGCGGCCAGCCCAGCAGGGCCGCCAGCATCTGGCCGGTCTGGTTGCTGTCGTCGTCGATCGCCTGCTTGCCCAGGATCACCAGACCCGGCGCCTCGGCGGCGACCACGGCCTTCAGCAGCTTGGCGACGGCGAGCGGCTGGATCTCGCCCTCGGCCGCGACATGAATCCCGCGATCGGCGCCCATGGCCAGCGCGGTGCGGATCGTCTCCTGCGACTGCGCGGGGCCGATCGACACGGCGACCACCTCGGTCGCCTTGCCTTGCTCGCGCAACCGGATCGCCTCTTCCACGGCGATCTCGTCGAACGGATTCATCGACATCTTGACGTTCGCAGTCTCCACGCCGGTCCGATCGGCTTTGACGCGGATCTTCACGTTGTAGTCGACGACCCGCTTGACGGCGACCAGAACCTTCATCGGCTATTTCCCTTAACCCGTTGGCCCGAAATCGGGCGGCTAGGTTTAGTAGGAGCCGCCCGGTAGCGCGTCAAGCGTCCAGGGTGGCGCGGGGGCTACCGATTTGCCCCGGGCGTCCACAGCACGTCGCGCGCGCCGCCGTCGTTGGCGTGGCGGGAGAGCACGAAGAGATGGTCGGACAGGCGGTTCAAATATTGGATCGCCTGGGGATTCACCTCCTCGCGGGTCGCGAGATCGCAGGTCAGGCGTTCAGCCCGGCGCGCCACCGTGCGGGCGAGATGCAGATAGGCCGCGCAGGGGCTTCCGCCCGGCAGCACGAAGGAGGTGAGCGGGGCGAGGTTCGCGTTGATCGCGTCGATCTCCTGCTCCAGTCGGGTCACTTGCGCGGCGGAGACGCGCAGCTTGCCGTCGTCGGGCGACCCGGGGCGGCAGAGGTCGGCCCCGAGATCGAACAGATCGTTCTGGATCCGCGCCAGCATGGCGTCGACGTCGGGCGCGGCGTGCAACCGGGCGAGGCCGATGGCGGAGTTCGCCTCGTCGACCGTGCCGTAGGCTTCGACCCGCAGGTCATGCTTCGGCACGCGAGCGCCGTCGCCCAAGGAGGTTTCGCCGCGGTCGCCGCCGCGGGTGTAGATGCGATTGAGGAGGACCATGGGGCTAACGCGAAATGAGGAAAGCGAGAAGGAACAGGGCGATCGCGGCGAACTGAAAGATCACCCGCGCCTGCATGAGCTTGTTGCTGGTCACGCCGGAATCGCCTCCCGCGCCGCCTTTGCGGGCGAAATTGACCAGACCGGCGATCAAAACCCCGATCGTGGCGGCCATCGCCAGCCCGAGGAGAATCATGACGAAACTATTCATCGGAACAATATGGAGCGAGCCGTCGCGCTTTTCCAACCGCAGATGAAAAAACTAACCCAGGCCTCGCTAAAATTGTTCGTGTACAAACAATATCGAGTAGGCTTACGATGGATTGTCGCGGATTTGAGGCTTGTTCATGGCGCAGCACGCCGAACCCCTGTACCGACGTCCCGCCAGTCTCGCGGAGGCTTTGGACGTCCTGGCTTCAGCCCCCCATGCGGTGATCGCGGGCGGCACGGATTACTATCCCCAAAGACTAGGCAAGCCGTTGACCGAAGCGGTGCTCGACGTAACGGCCCTGCCCGGCCTGCGTGGGATCGAGGATCTGGGTGATTCCTGGCGCATCGGCGCGCTGACCACCTGGACCGACCTGATCGAAGCCCCCCTGCCGCCCTGCTTCGACGGGTTGAAGGCGGCGGCGCGCGAGGTCGGCGGCGTGCAGATCCAGAATGTCGGCACCTTGGTCGGCAATCTGTGCAACGCCTCCCCGGCGGCTGACGGGACGCCCAATCTGCTGGCGCTCGACGCGGTGGTGGAGCTGGCGCAGCTCGGCGGCCGACGGGTTCTGCCGGTTTCCGAGTTTCTGCGCGGCAACCGGCGCACCCTGCGCCAACCGCAGGAGCTGGCGACCGGCCTGCTGATCCCCAAGCCCAAGCGGCCGGCCTATTCCGATTTCTCGAAGCTGGGCGCGCGCAAATATCTGGTGATCTCCATCGTCATGACCGCCGCCGTGCTGGAGCGGTCGGAGGATGGCAAGGTCGCCGCCGCGCGGATCGCGGTGGGCTCCTGCTCCGCCGTCGCCAAGCGGCTGGACCGGTTGGAGGCGCGGCTGATCGGCCAGCGCTGGTCCGCCGATCTGGGCGACCTGGTGGAGGCCGACGATCTCGCCGACCTCACCCCGATCGACGACGTGCGCGCCGCCGGCGGCTACCGGCTGGACGCCGCCCAAACCCTGCTGCGCCGCGCCCTCAACGCCCTCGGAGCCCGCCCATGACCCCGCAAGATTTGAGCGGCGCTCCCGCGCAGGGCGTCGCCTTCACGCTGAACGGCGCGCCTGTTCGCGTCGATGCGCCGCCGATCCGCCGTCTGGCCGACGTCCTGCGCGACGATCTGGGCCTCACAGGAACCAAGATCGGCTGCAACGCCGGCGATTGCGGGGCCTGCACAGTGCTGGTGGACGGCCGTCAGGTTTGCGCCTGTCTGGCGCCGCTGGGTCAGGTCGCCGGCCGCTCCGTCACCACGGTCGAAGGGTTGGTCGCGGCGGACGGGCGCTTGTCCGCGCTGCAGACCGCCTTTCATCAGCTCGGCGCCGCGCAATGCGGGATCTGCACGCCGGGCATGCTGATGGCCGCGCGGGATCTTCTCGACCGCAACGACGCGCCGGACGAGGCCGCCGTCCGCGACGCGCTGGGCGGCGTGCTTTGCCGCTGCACGGGCTACAG
>JBMLRS010000650.1:0-4808 GCA_049240905.1 Elsteraceae bacterium | reverse complement strand
GTTCGGCGGGGCGATCGGCGGATCGGTCGTCTGCCTGGGCTATATCCTGCTCTCCTGGCTGTCGAACGATCCGGCCAAACATCCAGCCTGGGTCCTGAACGCTCAGACCTTGCCGGCGATCCAGCAAGGGGCCAATTTCCTTCGGTCGATGGTGCCCGGCGAAACCCGCGAGGCCGCGCGCGGCACCGTCGATCGCGCCAGAGAGGCGGGGCGGGTCATCGACAACACGCGCAGCATGACCATCCAGGATTTGATCACCAACCAGGTCGCGCCAAGCGCCCCGTCGGCGCCTCCGGCGGCGGCCTCCAATCCGGCGGCGTCAGCCGCTCCTCCTGCTCCGCCGACGGGCGGAGCCAAGCCCGCGACACCCCAACGCGGCGAAGCCCAGCAACAGCTGGATCAGTTAATCCAGAAAATCCAGCAATAGGCGGCCCGGCATGCTGACCACGAACCCCTTCGACGATGATAAATTCCACGACGAGTGCGGCGTCTTCGGCATCTACGGCCATAGCGACGCCGCAGCCCACACCGCGCTGGGCCTGCACGCGCTGCAGCATCGCGGCCAGGAAGCCGCGGGCATCGTCAGTTACGACGGCGCGCAGTTCCACGCCCACCGGGGTCTCGGCCATGTAGGGGAGAATTTCAGCACCCCGGCGACGATCGAACGGTTGAAGGGTTACGCGGCGGTTGGCCATTGCCGGTACGCGACGACCGGGGAGACCCTGCTGCGCAACGTGCAGCCGCTGTTCGCCGAACTCTCCAGCGGGGGCTTCGCCCTGGCGCATAACGGCAACCTGACCAACAATCTGACCGTTCGTAGTCAGTTGCAGGAACGGGGCTCGCTGTTCCAATCGACCAGCGACACGGAGATCGTCGTCCATCTGATCGCGACCAGCGTCGAGCACGGTCTGATCGACAAGTTCGTCGACGCCCTGCAGCAGATTGACGGCGCCTACTCCTTCGTCGCCTTGAGCGACAAGGCCCTGATTGGCGTGCGTGACCCGTTGGGCGTGCGCCCGCTGGTTCTGGGCAAGCTCGGCGACGCCTGGATCTTGTCTTCGGAAACCTGCGGCCTCGACATTATCGGCGCCGATTACGTGCGCGACATCGAGCCGGGCGAAATCGTCGTGATCGACGGCGCCGGCGTGCACAGCCACAAGCGCTTTCCGCCCGTGCGAAAGCGTTTTTGCATCTTCGAGTACATCTATTTCGCGCGGCCCGACAGCATCGTGGAAGGCGGCAGCGTCTATGAGGCGCGCAAGCGCATCGGCGCGGAACTGGCGTTCGAGAGCCTCGTGCCCGCCGACGTCGTGATCCCTGTGCCGGACAGCGGCGTGCCGGCGGCGCTAGGCTTCGCCGCCTACGCCCGCATCCCGTTCGAGTTGGGCATCATCCGCAACCACTATGTCGGCCGCACCTTCATCGAGCCGACCGACCAGATCCGCCATCTGGGCGTCAAGCTGAAGCACAACGCCAACCGGGCGCAGATCGAAGGCAAGCGGGTGATCCTGGTGGACGATTCGATCGTGCGCGGCACCACCTCCACCAAGATCGTCGAGATGGTGCGCTCCGCCGGCGCCGCGGAAGTGCATATGCGCATCGCCAGCCCGCCCACCACTCATTCCTGCTATTACGGCGTGGACACGCCCCGGCGCGACAAGCTCCTGGCTTCGCGCATGGACGTCGAGGAGATGAACAAGTTCATCGGCGCCGACAGCCTCGCCTTCCTGTCGATCGACGGAATGTACCGCGCGATGGGCGAGCCGGGCGGGCGCAATCAGGAGGCGCCGCGCTATTGCGACGCCTGCTTCAGCGGCGATTACCCGATCCGCCTGACCGATTTCGACGAAGGCTCGCCGCAGCGCCAGCTCTCGCTCCTGACCGAACTGGCCTGACCTTGACTGAAAAACTTTTGAGCGGCCGCGTCGCGGTCGTGACCGGCGCGTCGCGTGGATTGGGCGCGGCTGCGGCGGTCGCCCTCGCTGAGGCCGGCGCCCATGTCGTTCTGGTCGCGCGCACGGTCGGCGGCCTTGAGGCGGTCGATGACAAGATCCAGGCGATCGGGGGCAGCGCGACGCTCGTGCCGCTCGACCTGATGGAGCTTGAGAAGATCGACGCCCTCGCCGGGTCGCTTCACGGTCGATTTGGACGCACCGACATCCTCGTCGGCAACGCAGGCATGCTCGGCGCGCTGACGCCGGTCGCCCATCTCGACCCCAAGACCTGGGACAAGCTGCTGGCGTTGAACGTCACGGTGAACGCTCGGTTGATACGCGCTTTCGAACCGCTGTTGCGCGCTTCCGACGCGGGGCGCGCGATCTTCGTCACAGCCGGCGTCGCGCGGAAGCCGGAAGCCTACTGGGGCCCCTATGCGGCGACCAAGGCGGCCTTGGAGGCCTTGGCGCGGTCGTGGGCGTTGGAGCTGGAGCGCACGGCGGTCAAAGTCAATCTGCTGGACCCAGGCGCGGTCGCGACCGGGCTGCGCGCGCAGGCGTTTCCAGGGGAGCCTGCAGGCCACGCCAGCGACCCCGCGAAGCTCGCGCCGCTGTTCCTGGATCTCGCCTCCCCGGCCTGCCGACGGCATGGACAGATCGTCAACGCGTTTTAGAAAGTGGCGCCAACTCGCTCATTGGTGTATCGCGGAGGCGGCATACAGGCGTGCGCGCTGGATTGTCGAACGATCCAAGCGTCACGGTGAACGAGAAGGAACATCATAGTGCGGTCATTCGAGGGACAACGATCCGACTCCCGGCCCGTGCAACGCACGCGCGAGGAAAAGGAACGGATGCTGAAGCGGCTGGAGCAAGACCTGGCGCAGATGCCGCCGCGGGCGATGGTCAGCACGAGGGAAGCCTTGATCGCGCGGATCCGCGAAGTGAAGGCCGAGCTGGCTGCGGCCAAGGCGCGCCCGCCGCGCGATCGCGACCGCGAGCAACGCGAACGCTCGCACGAGCCGCGCGCCCCGCGCCGGACGTCCGCGCCGCCCTCTGCGACGCCGCCTACCCCGTCTTCTGATTAACCCTGGGAACAAGATCGGCTTACGCCGAAGCCGATCTTGTTCGGAACTTCATGAAAAATAGCGCGTTTTCGGCTTTTGGCGATCAACGCTAAGCTGAAACGGATCTATCCGGCGTCCGCATAGGGGTTCTTGCGTTTACGCAAGACGATCCGGATGGGGACGCCGCCCATGCCGAAACGCTCCCTGATCCCGTTCACCAGATACCGGGTGTAGCTGTCCGGAAGTTCTTCCGGTTTCGAGACGAACAAGGCGAAGGTCGGCGGACGCCCTTTCACCTGGGTGCCGTATCGTATGCGGATCGCGCGTCCGGCCACCAGAGGCGGCGGATTAGCCTCGATCGCGCCTTCCAGAAAGCGGTTCACTTCGCCGGTGGAGACGCGCTTGTCCCAGCGCTTGTGCTGCTCCAGCACTGTCGTCATCAGCTTGTCGAGATTGCGCCCGTCCTTCGCCGACACCGTGACGACCGGCAACCCCTTAACCTGCGCCAGGGAATGCTGCAGCCGATCGGTGACGGCGAGCAGGGCTTTGTCGCGGTCGGGCACGATGTCCCATTTATTGACCGCCAGAACCAGCGCCCGCCCCTCTTCGATCACATGATCGGCGATCGCCAGATCCTGCTTGTCGAGGCCCTCATTGCCGTCGAGCGTCAAGATCACGACCTCGGCGTAGCGGATCGCGCGCAGCGAATCCGTGACCGACATCTTCTCCAGCTTCTCGTCGATCCGCGCCCGACGACGCATGCCCGCCGTATCGCACAGTCTGAATTTCTGGCCGCGCCAAGTGAAGGGAACCGATATCGCGTCGCGCGTGATGCCCGCTTCCGGCCCGGTGAGCATGCGCTCTTCGCCCAGCAAACGATTGATCAATGTCGATTTACCGACATTCGGCCGCCCAACCACGGCGAGACGCATGGGGGCGTTCGGGGCGCCCTCCTCGTCCAGCTCTTCGGACTCTTGATCCGGGTCAGGAAATTGCGGCGGGCCGAGCTTCTCGACCAGCGCGTCATAGAGATCGCCCAGGCCCTCGCCATGCTCGGCGGAGATCGGTATCGGCTGCCCCAAGCCCAGCCCATGAGCCTCCGCGACCCCGGTGACGCCGGTGCGGCCCTCGCATTTATTGCAGATCACGATGGTCTTGGCGCTGTCGCGCCGAAGCAAGGCTGCGACGTCGCGGTCGGAGATGGTGACGCCTTCGCGCGCGTCCATCAGGAACAACACGACGTCGGCTTCGGCGATCGCGATCTTGGTCTGCTGCTTCATCCGATCGGTCAGGCTGCCGTCGTCGGCGTCCTCCAGACCGGCGGTGTCGACCAGACGAAACGGCAGACCGCCAAGACTGCCCTCGCCCTCCCGCCGGTCGCGGGTCACCCCCGGTCGATCGTCGACCAGGGCGAGCTTCTTGCCGGTCAGCCGGTTGAACAGCGTCGATTTGCCGACGTTCGGCCGCCCGACAATCGCGACCGTGGGAAGATCGGCCATCAGCGATAGGCGATCATCGTCGCGTCGTCGGTGAGGATGTACAAGCTTCCATCCGCGACGATCGGCGCCACGCGCGCCTTGCCCGGCAGCCTCGTCGCCCCCAGCAATTCGCCCGTGTAAGGCGAGACGGAGAGCGCCTGGCTATTGGAGCCGACAACGATCAGGCGATCGCCGGCCAGCACAGGCCCCGACCAAGTGATCGGATCGCGCTGCTTCTCCGGGTTCTCATACCGTTCCAGCCGCGTCACCCAGCGCACCTTGCGGTCAGCGCGCGTCAGGCAGATCAGTTCGTTGCTGTTCGACAGCACATA
>JBMLRS010000649.1:0-5189 GCA_049240905.1 Elsteraceae bacterium | reverse complement strand
CGGGCAGGGGGCCGAACATGTCGCTGGCCGGCAGCACCTCGAAGCCATGCTTTCGCAGGCCGAGATCTCGAATGACCTTTGGGTGCAGCAGGCTCATCAGGTAGGAGAAGACGCTGAACTTGTAGCCCGGCACGATCTCTTCCGACACCGCCGCGCCGCCGATCACATGGCGCCGCTCCAGCACCAGCGTCCGTAGCCCGGCGCGGGAGAGATAGGCGCCGCAGGTCAGGCCGTTATGCCCGCCGCCGATCACCACCGCGTCAAAACGTTCAGCCATGGGCCTTCTCCATGAATTTAAGTATAAGTTAAATCCGGGGCCAGCGGATTGGCAAGCGGGTGACAAGCGACATGACTGAAGTTCTGACGGAGCCGCAGGTCGGCGGTCACATCCGCGCGCTGCGGAAGCGCCGCGGCTTGACCCTCGCCAAGCTGGCGGAGGCGGCGGGCGTCTCCGTGGCGTTCATCAGCCTGATCGAGCGTGACCGGGCGCAGCCTTCGGTGAAGACCTTGCACGCGATCAGTCGGGCGTTGGGCGTCACGATAAGCTGGTTCTTCACGGGAGAGGCTGGAGAGACGGCGAGCGCGTCGAGTCCGATCGTACGCGGGACGGAGCGCAGAAAGCTGCGCTTTGAGTCCGGCGTCACCGACGAACTGCTGAGCCCGAGCCTGGCGGGTCAACTGGAACTGCTGCGCTCGACCTTCGCGCCGGGCGGGTCCAGCGGCGGCCAAGCCTACAGTCACGCGGGCGAGGAGGCGGGGATCATCCTGAAGGGCGAGTTGGAACTGACGATCGACGGCGCCGTGCATCTGTTGAAAGCCGGCGACAGCTTCGGCTTTCCCAGCAATCTGCCGCATCAATATCGCAACCTCGGCGAGACGGTGGCGGAGGTGATCTGGGCGATTACCCCGCCCAGCTATTGAGCGGCCGGTCGACAGAGCCTCAGTGGCGAATGCGCAGGCTGGCGATGATGATCCGCTTCTCCAACTCGATCGTGCTGATCGCGTTCCAATTAATCGAAGGAAGCACGTCGGAGAGAGTCATTCCGCCCATGTCCTGCAGGTCGATCGCGCCGAGCACGCGGTCCACAGTCAAGCCGTCTTCGGAGAGGGGTAGGGCCAGATGCTCAATCTCCAGCTTCGCGCCGGTTCCTGTCGTGATGGTCGATTCATCCACCACTGGTAGAAAGCTCTTCGCCACTTGCAGCAGGTTCTTGCGCCATTCGACTTCCCAGCCGCCGATCTGAAGATCCAACAGCAGTCGGCCAGTGCCTTCCTGCTTCAGGGTTTCGACCAGCTTCGTGCCCATCAGGCGGAAGCGAAACCAAACGCCGTCCTCGTCGCGCATGACTTGCGCTATGTAGACGTATGGAAGCGCCCGTTTGATACGAGAGGGATCTATGTCAACCCGCTTCGGCATGTTGGAGGCGCCGCAGGCTTCAATCCAGTGGGCGTAAATGGCGGCGTTTTTCTTGCTGGCGAGCACGAGGCGCATATAAATTCTCGTTTATAATCGGGCTGAGGCACTGAAGGATTCGAGTACGGAAGCGGTACTTCGGTATTTTTGCTCCGCAAGTTCCAAGATCTGCGCGCTGATCAAACAAACCGTCGGAGTCACGGGCTCTAAAGATAAGCGGTCCCTTGCGATCGTTCGAGCGGCTTTTGTTTGCTTCGTCGACGTCACTGAAAACCTCCAACTTTTGGACAAGCCAGCAAAGTTGAGGGCGGAGTCGTCATCTCGGTCGAGGCGTGCATGACTTATGTTGATCCTGTCGGCATCCATCGTAAAGGAATGTAACTTGAACCCTACAAGCTCGTAATGAGAATTCGTTAACCTAGATCTATCAACTTTAACGTCAAAAGAAACAAGAAAATTTTGTCAAAAGACCAAGTTGCAGGCGTCCGTGCAAGCGCGCAGAAGCGTTGAAAATATCGACAGGGTAAGACGGTGTAATCAGATTTAACGATAAAGTCAGGTGAAGAGGCCATGGGGTCTGGTCCATTAAGGGTAAGCCCATGTCGATCTCTTCCGTTTGATCGCAGGGAGATCAATGAGACTTCAACGCTGAAGAGAGCGGGCGAGCGCGGCGGCTCCCCCGACCCGCGCCTAGAACAAGATCGGCTTACTTCGAAGCCGATCTTGATCAGAACTTCATGAAAAAAGCGCGTTTTCGGGCTTTCGCGATACAGGTTAAGTCAAAAACGCGCCTAGCCGGGCTGCGCGGGGCCGACGGCGGCTTCGAACGCCGCCAGGGTGGCGTCGATCGCCGTCTCGTCATGCGCCTCCGACAGGAACCAGGCCCCGCGCTCCAGCGCGCGGACGCCATGGCCGAGCAGCGCCGTCGTGAGCCGGACATAGGCGGCCTTGTCCGTCGTCAGCTGATCGCGATAGTCGAGGATCGGCTCCCGCCGGCCGAGCGAGACGTGGAAGATGGCGGGCAGACCTTGGACCCGGCCGGCGATCTGACGGTCGCGCAGGATGCGCTCGAACCCGGCCATCAGGCGGGATCCCGCCGCGTTCACCCGCGCATGGACCTTGCCGCCTTTCAAAGCGGACAGCGTCGCGACCGTCGCCGCCATGCCGAGCGGATGAGCGTTGTATGTGCCGCCATGCATCACCTTGTGCGTGACCATCATGTTCATGAGGTCGGCGCGGCCGGCGATGGCGGCGACCGGCAGGCCGTTGGCGATGGCCTTGCCGAAGACGGCCAGATCGGGCGTCACCCCGGTGATCTCCTGCGCGCCGCCGGGGGCGACCCGGAAGCCGGTGATCACCTCGTCGAAGATCAGGATGGTTCCGGTCTCCGAGCAGAGGCGCCGCACGCCCTCCAAGTAACCGGCCTTGGGCATGATCGCGCTGGTGTTGCACATGATCGGCTCCATGATCACACCGGCCACGTCGCCCTTTCTCAGCCGCTTCTCCAAGCGGTCGAGATCGTTCCAGACCAGCACGTCGGTCGCGATCCCGGCGTTGGGATCCTGCCCGGCGGAGCCCGCCAGATGGGCTGGCGCGTCGCGGTCGCCGACGCTGTCGGCCGGCGGGGCGACGCTCCAGACGACATTGTCGAACCAGCCGTGATAATGCCCTTCGAACTTCACGATGGCCGACCGCCCGGTCGCCGCGCGCGCCAGCCTGAGCGCGGCCTGCACGGCCTCGGAGCCGGAGCAGTTGAAGCGCACCAGCTCGGCGCAGGGCACCAATTCCTTCACCAACTCGGCCGCCTGATATTCGATCTCGCTTTGGGCTGCGAACAGCAGGCCGAATTCAAGCTGCGCCTTGATCGCGTCGATCACCGGCTTCGGGTTATGGCCGAGGATCATCGGGCCCATGCCCAGATAATAGTCGATCAGTTTGTTGCCATCGAGATCATGCAGATAGGGGCCCTCGCCGCGCTCGATCACCAGAGGCGTGGGCGAGATGCCCAGGCGGAAATTGCTGTTCACGCCGCCGGGCGCGAGCGCCGAGGCCGCTTTCACGCGCGCGGCGGAGGCGGCGAAGGTCATGGTCATGGCGCGGTCCTTTCAAGGTGAGGAGGGTCGAGCGGGAAGATCGGGCGGCGGATATGGACGTAGGGCAGAGTGGTGAGATCGCTGGGGCATGGGCCGGGGGTCGTCACCCAGTAGCTGGCGGCCGCGATCTTCTCGTAAGCGCGGCGGTGGGCGACGGCGGCCTTCACGCCGATGAAGGCCATCTCCTCCGGGATGATCCCCTGCGAGCGGAGTTGGCCCAGATCGAAGGGCGGAGTCTTGCGCGAGGTCAGCAGGATGGTGACGCCGCCGGCGCGCACGGTCGCGCAGTCGCCCATATCGATCTCGACGCCCTGCATGGCCGCCAGATGGCTGTTGCGGTCCTCCAGCGTGAAGCGCCCGTCGGAGCGGGACAGCAGCTCGATCTCCAGATCGATCGGACCGGGATCGAGCCGGCTCTGCTTGCCGCCGATCGGCAGGCGCAGCCGGTCGCCGATCGCGACCTGCTTCAGGATCCGCGCGACGCCCGGATCATTGATGACCACGGCCGCGCGATCGAGGCCGCGCTTCAGCAAGCAGCGCAGCACGCTGGTGCAATCCCCCGGCGCGCCGCCGCCGATGTTGTCCGCCGTCTCCACCAGCAAGACAGGGCCGGTGAGCTTGCGCGCCAGCGCGTCGTCGATCGCCGCCTCCAACGCCCACTCGCCAGGGGTTCCGGCTTCCTTCAGCGCATCGGCGATTTCGGCGAGCTCCGCCAGATAGCGGTCGGCGTCTGCGTCCTGCCCGGTCGTGACCAGGCTGGCCGAGGCGCCGGTCTCCGGCGTGTCGGCGAAGGCGTATCCGGCGACGATATTGACCGCCCAGATGGAGCGGTCAGCCGCCTCGATCGCGCGCGCCCGCTCGCAAAGGGCGCGCATCGGCAGATCGGCGGTGCCGGTGCCGGTCGGCGGCCAGACGATCGGGAAGTTGCGGTTGACCATGCGCGGACGCAAACGCTCGTCTAGCGCGCGGCCCAGAAACTCGGCGGAGCGGGCGGCGGCTTCGAAGGCGTCGGTGTGCGGGTTCTCGCGATAGCCCACCAGCGCGTCGGCGAACTTGGCCATGCGCTGGGTGAAGGTGGCGTGCAGGTCGAACACGCCGAAGATCGGAGTGTTTGTGAGATTTGGAAGGCCGCGCAGCCGCTCCAGCAATTCGCCTTCCGGATCAAGCGAGCGGGTGGTGACCATCGCGCCATGCAGGGCGAGCCAGACCCCGTCGAACGGGCCTTGGGCCGCCGCCGCCAGCTCGCGCCAGAAACTCTCGAACACGGCGTGGTCGATCTTGCCGGAGGGGGTGGCGATGGTCTCCAGCGTGGGGACAACGCTCCAGCCGCGCCGTTCCGCGACGCTCAGGAAGCCGTCCACCGTGGAGCCGTCTCCGCGCCGATCCAGCAATTCCTGTCCGCGCCGCACGCGGGTTGACTCCGCGCGGGTGATCTCGTCCAGGAAACTGTGGGTCTCGTGATAGAGCCCGGCGAGGAGGATGCGTTGGGACATGGTCATCGTCCTCCGCCGCGAGGCGCTTGATCCATCGCCCGGCGCGCCTCGGCCAGGGCGGCGATCATCAGGGCGCCGATCTCCGCGCGTGTTTCTTTTCCCATGCGGGCGAGCGGGCCGGCGACGCTGACCGCGGCGATCGCCTCTCCGGTTGAATCGAGCAAGGGGGCGCCGACGCAGGCCGCGCCC
>JBMLRS010000648.1:0-4129 GCA_049240905.1 Elsteraceae bacterium | reverse complement strand
TTGGGCCAAGCGCGACGGCGTCTGGATCGCGACCAGTTGGAGCGAGGCGGCCGGAATCGTCAGCCGCATGGCGCGGGGCCTGCGCGCCCACGGGATCGAGCCCGGCGACCGCGTCGCCCTGGTGTCGGAGAACCGGCCGGAATGGGTGCTGGCGGATCTGGCCATCCTCACCGCGGGCGCCGTCACCGTGCCGGCCTACACCACCAACACGGTGGATGATCACCGGCATATCCTGGCGAACTCCGGCGCCAAGGCCGTCTTCGTCTCCAACCCGACCCTGGCCGACCCGCTGCTGCGCGCCTGCGCGGCGGAGAACCTGTTCAAGATCTTCACGCTGGAGCCTTGGGAGCGCACGCCTTCCGGCTTCGAGATCGTCCAATACGCCGCGTTGCAGGCCGACGGCGCGGCCGAACCTGATCACGTCCAGGAATGGTCGCAGAAGGCGGGGCGCGACGATCTCGCCTGCATCATTCACACGTCCGGCACCTCCGGCTCGCCGCGCGGCGTGATGCTGAGCCATGGCAACATTCTGCACGCCAGCGCCGCCGCTGAAGAGATCCTGCTGATGATGGGCAAGGTGGAGGAGGTCTTCCTGTCCTTCCTGCCGATGTCGCACGCCTATGAGTATAGCTGCGGCCGCTTCCTGGCGATCGGCATCGGGGCCGAGACCTATTACGCCGAAGGGGCCGACGCGCTGGCCCGCAACATGCTGGAGGCGCGCCCGACCGTGATCGCCTGCGTGCCGCGTCTGATGGAGGTGCTGCATGGCCGCGTGGTCAGCAGCCTGAAATCCATGCCCCCCCTGCGCAAGAAGCTGTTCGACGCGGCGCTGCGCATTGGCATGCAACGCTATGACGATCCCTCCAAACTCAGCCTTCTGGACCGGCTGATCGATCCGATCCTGGACCGCCTGGTGCGCAAGAAGGTGGCCGCGCGCTTCGGCGGCCGGCTGCGCGCCCTGGTCTCGGGCGGGGCGCCGATGAATGTGGAGATCGGCCGCTTCTTCTACGCCCTCGGCGTGCCCGTGTTCCAAGGCTACGGCCAGACCGAGGCCTCGCCGCTGATCGCCTGCAACCGGCCGGGCATGGTCCGCCTGGACACGGTCGGACCCGCCATTCCCGGCGTGGAGGTCAAGATCGCCGACGATGGCGAAATCCTCGTGCGCGGACCCAACCTGATGCTGGGCTATTGGCGCGACGAGGAGGCGACCGCCGCCGCCCGTCGCGACGGCTGGCTGCACACCGGCGACATCGGCGAACTGGACGAGCTTGGCCGCCTGAAGATCACCGACCGCAAGAAGGACATGATCATCGTCTCCGGCGGCGACAACATCTCCCCCGCCAAGGTGGAGGGCGTGATGTCCCTGGAGCCGGAGATCGGCCAGATCATGGTCTATGGCGACAAGCACCCCTATCTGGTCGCCCTGGTCGTGCCGGACGAAGCCTTCGTGCAATCCCACGCCGACGCCGACGAATCCGCCATCGCCGAAGCGTTGGACAAGGCGATCGACCGCGCCAACGCCAAGCTCTCCCCGCTGGAGCGCGTCCGCCGCTTCGCCGTCGCCGCCGAGCCCTTCACCATCGCCAACGGCATGATGACGCCCACGCTGAAAGTGCGCCGCCATGTGGTGAAGCAGGTCTACGGCGCGCAGCTCGAGGCGTTGTATGAGAGGAAGCGGGCGTGAGGGGAAGCTCAGAGCGGAGATCGGGAGCGATGAGCCGCGCGCAATTGAAAGCAGGATAAATTCACATTATTGAAGAGTGGTCACTCGGCATGCCATCCCGTCCCCGTCGATCCTTGACCACCTCGAAAAACACAAGGTCGTGGGCGATCGACAAGTCTGGCGCAATCGCCGCGGCGATCGGCTTTACACCTGGGACAGTCTCCACGGCGAGGTAGAAGTATTCAATGGCAGGGGGTTCCATCTCGGCGCCGTTGACCCGCTGTCGGGTCTCATGATTAAGGAAGCGGTTCGAGGCCGCCGGATAGAGGGCTTGTGACATGCAAAAATCCTTTATCGAACTCTGCCTTTCCGGGGAGAAGCGCCCGGATGACGTCGATGATTTCATAGAGACTTGGCATTCTCGATCCTCAGGCGACGATACGCTGCGCGAAGCGCTCGGATTGTCGGTTCAGGAGTATTCGATGTGGCTGGCGGCGCCGGAAACCCTGGCCGACATCGTCGTCAATCGAAAATCGAATAACTCGAAGATCGTCATCGACGGCGCCTACATCCGGTCATAGGCCCAACCAGATCGAGAAGCAGACCGTATTTCGCGCTTCGCCGGATCATCAAGACGCGCGCGCCATGCCCGGCCGCGAGGCGGAATCCTACATGCGCGAACCGAGGGGCTGAGGCGCGTAATTTTCATACCGGGATTTATCGAGGCCGGTCCTTTTCTAAGCCGTTTTCGGTCCTTCTCAGCGGTTCGTTGCTTTCTTTTATGCTGCGGCGCACTGTCGGTTGCGAGGCTTCAAGGCCGCTCATAGGCTTGAGTCTCAGCCTGTTTTTGGAGTTGCGATCATGGCGTTGGCGGCGGTCACTCTCGACGACAAATACGCGCTCGAACAAGGCCGGGTTTATCTGACCGGCGTGCAAGCTCTGGTGCGGCTGATCCTGCTGCAACGCCAGCGCGACGCGGCGGCGGGCCTCAACACGGGCGGCTTCGTCTCCGGTTATCGCGGCTCGCCATTGGGCGGGTTCGACAAGGCCTTGTGGGAGGCCAAGCGCTTCCTGAAATCGCAGGACGTGCAGTTCCAGCCCGGCGTGAACGAAGAGCTGGCGGCGACCGCGATCTGGGGCAGCCAGCAGCTCAACCTCTATCCCGGCTCCAAGAAGGACGGCGTCTTTGGCGTCTGGTACGGCAAGGGGCCCGGGGTCGACCGCACCGGCGACGTGTTCAAGCACGCCAATTCCGCCGGCACCGATCCGAACGGCGGCGTGCTGGCGCTGGCCGGCGATGACCACGCCTGCAAATCCTCCACCCTCGCGCATCAGTCCGAACTGGCGCTGATCGACGCGATGATTCCGATCCTCAACCCGGCCGGCGTGCAGGAGATCCTGGATTACGGGATCTATGGCTGGGCGCTCAGCCGGTTCGCCGGCGTCTGGGTCGGCATGAAGACGATCGCGGAATCGATGGACAGCTCCGCCAGCGTCACGGTCGATCCCGCCCGCGTGAAGATCATCCTGCCGGAGGACGTCGTGATTCCACCCGGCGGCTTCAGCATCCGGCCCAACGACGCGCCGCTGGACCAGGAGCATCGCCTGCACCGCTACAAGATCCCGGCGGTCTTGGCCTTCGCCCGCGCCAACCGGCTGGACCGGGTGATGTTGACCGGCCCGCAGCGCCGTTTGGGCATCGTCACAGTCGGCAAGAGCTATCTGGACGTGCGCGAGGCGCTGGTCGATCTGGGCCTGTCCGACCGCGAGGCGACCGAGCTGGGCCTTTGCGTCTACAAAGTCGCCATGCCCTGGCCGCTGGAGCCGGAAGGCCTGCGCGCCTTCGCCCGCGGCCTGGAATCGCTTTTGGTCGTGGAGGAGAAGCGCGGCGTCATCGAACAGCAGGTGAAGGAAAAGCTCTACGACCTGCCGGATGCCGAGCGCCCGCGCATCGTCGGCAAGCAGGATGAAGCCGGCCAATGGCTGCTGCCGTCGGACAATGAATTATCCTCCACCCAGGTCGCCATCGCGATCGGAACCCGTCTGCTGGCGCTGCAACCGAACGATAAGCTGAGCCAGCGTCTGGAGGTCCTGCGCGCGCGGCAAAAGCGGATCGCGGACAAGACCGCTGCGATGTCGCGCATCCCCACCTTCTGCTCGGGCTGCCCGCATAACAGCTCCACCAAACTGCCCGAGGGCAGCCGCGCGCTGGCCGGGATCGGCTGCCATTACATGGCGATCTGGATGGACCGGGAGACCAGCGGCGCCAGCCAGATGGGCGGCGAGGGCGTGGCGTGGATCGGCCAGGAGCCCTTCACCGAAACCCAGCATGTCTTCACCAACATCGGCGACGGCACCTATTACCATTCAGGCTATCTGGCGATCCGCCAGGCGGTCGCGGCGAAGGCGACCATCACCTACAAGATCCTGTTCAACGACGCGGTCGCCATGACCGGCGGCCAGCCG
>JBMLRS010000647.1:0-3542 GCA_049240905.1 Elsteraceae bacterium | reverse complement strand
GGCCGGCGGCGGCGATGATCGCGGTGCCGTGCTGGTCGTCATGGAAGACCGGGATGTCCATCAGCTCGCGCAGGCGCTGCTCGATGATGAAGCATTCCGGCGCCTTGATGTCCTCGAGATTGATGCCGCCAAAGCTGGGGGCTAGGTAGCGCACGCAATTGATGAACTGATCGACGTCCTTGGTGTCGACGCAGAGATCGATGCCGTCGATGTCGGCGAAGCGCTTGAACAGGACCGCCTTGCCCTCCATCACCGGCTTGCCGGCCAGCGCGCCGATGTCGCCGAGGCCCAAAACCGCCGTGCCGTTCGAGATGACCGCGACCAGATTGCCTTTGGCCGTGTATTCGTAGGCCAGCGCCGGATCCTTCTGGATGGCGAGGCAGGGCGCCGCGACGCCCGGTGAATAGGCCAGGGAGAGATCGCGCTGGGTCATCAGCGGTTTGGTCGCGGTGATCTCGATCTTGCCGGGGCGGCCGCTCGCGTGCATTTGCAACGCCTCGTCGTCGGTCACGCGCGCGGTAATCTGGTCCATCTAACTTTCCTCCCAAGCCCGGCTGCGCCGGTGCGTATTCTTTGAACTGTCACGGTAGTGTGATCCGACGCAAGCGCGCTGTCAAAGCAGGTCGCAACGCTGCGCTGCACCATGAACGCCCACAGCGGCGCTCTCGCCAATTCCTCACTGTCGATGTCGCGTCGCCATCCGCTATAGAGACGAGAGATGACCATCGCCGCCGATCCTTCCGCCCCGCCCGCCGTCTCGTTCGCCGACGCCTCGCCGGTGATGGCGCAGTATCTGACCTTGAAGCAGGCGCATCCGGATTGCCTGCTGTTCTTCCGCCTGGGCGATTTCTACGAATTGTTCTTCGAGGACGCGGAGAAAGCCGCCGGCGCTTTGGACATCGCGCTGACCCGGCGCGGCAAGTTCGACGGCAAGGACATCCCGATGTGCGGGGTGCCGGTTCACGCCTCGGAAGGCTATCTGGCGCGGCTGATCCGCCAGGGGTTCCGCGTCGCGGTCTGCGAGCAGGTCGAGGATCCGAATGATCTGCCCAAGCGCAAAGGACCGTTGAAGCGCGCGGTCGCCCGGTTGCTGACCCCCGGCACCTTGACCGAGGACGGGCTGCTCGACCCCCGGCGCAACAATTATCTGGCGGCCCTGTCCGAAGTGGGCGGGGCCTACGCGCTGGCGAGCGTCGACATGTCCACCGGCGATTTCGCGGTGGAGGCGCAGGACCGGCTGGGGCTGGCGGCGGCGCTCGGCCGGTTGGATCCAGCGGAGCTGTTGATCCCCGAGCGCGTCTCGACCGCGCCGGAGCTGTTCGAGCTGCTGGCGGACTGGAAGCCCCGGCTGACCCTGCAGGCCAACGCCCGCTTCGATTCCTCCACCGCGCGCAGCCGGTTGGAGGCGCTGCATGGCGTGGCGACGCTGGACGGCCTCGGCGCCTTCGGGCGAGCGGAGATCTCCGCCGCCGGCGCGCTGGTCGAATATCTGGACCTGACCCAGCAGGGCAAGACGCCGCGCCTGTCCCGCCTCACCCGCCGCGAAGCGTCGGGGACGATGCAGATCGATCCGGCGACCGCGCGCAATCTGGAGCTGACCCGCACGCTCAGCGGGGAGCGGCGCGGCAGCCTGCTGCATTGCGTCGACCGCACCGCGACCGGCGCGGGCGCGCGGCTTCTGGGCGCCTGGCTCGCCGCGCCGCTGACCGATCCGGAGGCGATCTCCGCCCGGCAAGATCTCGTCGGCCTGTTCGTGACCTCTTCCGAGCTTTGCGCGGATCTGAGGGCCCAACTGCGCGGCGTGGCGGATCTGGAGCGACCCTTGGCCCGGCTCAGCCTGGGCCGAGGCGCGCCGCGCGATCTGGCCGCCGTGCGCGACGGGTTGAAGGCGGCGAGCGCGATCAAGGCGCGGCTGATCGCCGAGCCTCTGGTCGATCTGCCGGCGCTGGCCAGCGAGGCGATCGCCGATCTTGGCACGGACGCGGGCCTGATCGACAAGCTGGAGCGCGCGCTGTCCCAGGATCTGCCGGCTCTTGCGCGCGACGGCGGCTTCATCGCCGCCGGATACGCCCCGGATCTGGATCACCAGCGCTCGCTCCGCGACGAAAGCCGCCGGCTGATCGCCGCCTTGCAGGCGCGCTACGCGGCGGAGACCGGCGTCGCCTCGCTGAAGATCCGCCACAACAACGTGATCGGCTATTTCATCGAGACCCCGGCCGCCCATGTCGGCAAGCTCGGTCCGGATTTCATCCATCGCCAGACCATGGCGGGCGCCGGCCGCTTCTCCACGGTGGAGTTGGGCCAGCTCGAGCAGGATTTGATGCGCGCGGGCGACCGTGCGTTGGCGATTGAGCTGGCGCTGTTCGACGGGTTGGTGTCCGACATTCTGGCGCGGGCGGAGGACATCGCCCGGGTCGCCCGCGCCCTGGCGCTGCTGGACGTGGCGGCCGGCCTCGCGGATCTCGCGATCGACCGCGACTGGCGCCGCCCGCTGGTCGACGACAGCCCCGCCTTCGACATCGCCGCCGGCCGCCATCCCGTGGTGGAGGCCGCCCTGGCCGAGGGGCTGGGCGGCTTCGTGCCGAACGACTGCAAGCTGGCGGACGGACAGCGGCTTTGGCTTCTGACCGGCCCGAACATGGCCGGCAAATCGACCTTCCTGCGCCAGAACGCGCTGATCGCGATCCTCGCGCAGATCGGCGCCTGGGTTCCAGCGAAGGCCGCTCATCTGGGCGTGATCGACCGGCTGTTCAGCCGGGTCGGCGCGGCCGACGATCTGGCGCGCGGGCGATCGACCTTCATGGTGGAGATGGTCGAGACCGCCGCCATCCTGAACCAGGCCGGCCCCCGGGCGCTGGTGGTGCTCGACGAGATCGGCCGCGGCACGGCGACCTATGACGGCCTCTCGCTCGCCTGGGCGACCGTCGAGCATCTGCATGAAAGCAACCGCTGCCGGGGCCTGTTCGCCACCCACTATCACGAGCTGACCGCGCTGGCCGAAACCCTGCCGAACCTCGCCTGCTATTCGCTGCGGGTGAAGGAGTGGCAGGGCGACGTCCGCTTCCTGCATGAAGTGGCGCCGGGTTCGGCCGATCGCTCCTACGGCATCCATGTCGCCCGGCTGGCGGGCCTGCCCGCCCCGGTGCTCGCGCGCGCGGAGGCCGTGCTGACCCAATTGGAGCAAGGCGGCCCCGCGGCCAAACGTCCCGCCAGCCTCGCGGAGTTGCCGCTGTTCTCAGCCCCCGCCGCCAGATCGGCGCCCAATGCGCCGCCGCAACCCTCGGCGGTCGAGACGGCGCTGGCGCAGGTTGATCCGGACGCCCTCACCCCTCGCGCCGCGCTGGAGCTGGTCTATCAGTTGCGCGGCTTGCTCCCTTCTCGCTAGCGGCCATATCATCGGGTCATGAAGCCCCTTCCCGCCCACCGTCGCGCGCTGATCTCCCGCAAGGATCTGCTTGGCCAGATCTCCGCGATAAAGGCGCGGTTGGACGATGTGAAGCGCCGCGCGGCCCTGCTGGACCTGATGCGCAAGGCGATCGCGG
>JBMLRS010000646.1:0-2898 GCA_049240905.1 Elsteraceae bacterium | reverse complement strand
GGCGGCGGCGCCTTCTCCGGCAAGGATCCGACCAAGGTCGACCGTTCCGCCGCCTACGCCTGCCGCTATCTGGCGAAGAACGTCGTGGCCGCTGGCCTCGCCACCAAGTGCACCATCCAAGTCTCCTACGCGATCGGCGTCAGCCATCCGCTGTCGGTCTATGTGAACACCGCCGGCACCGGCAAGGTCTCGGAAGCCGAGCTCGCCCGCGTGCTGCAGGAGCTGGTGAACCTCACGCCGCGCGGCATCCGCGAGCATCTGGGCCTGAACAAGCCGATCTACGCCCGCACCTCCGCGTATGGCCATTTCGGCCGCACGCCTGACGCCGACGGCGGCTTCTCCTGGGAGCGCACCGATCTCGTTCCCGAGCTGAAGCGCCACTTCGGCTGATCATACGGCGATGGGCGAGACGTCCCATCCCGTCACCGATCCCAAGCAGTATGTCTACGGACGCAGGCTGGGCCGCCCCCTAAGGGCGGCCCAAGCTGCTTTGTTCGAGAGTTTGCTGCCCCGCCTGCGCGTGACCTTGCCGGAGCAGGGCGCTCCGATCGATTTCAAAGCGCTGTTCGGCGACGACCGCCCGGTGTGGTTGGAGATCGGCTTCGGCCATGGCGGCCATTTGGCCTATCAGGCCCAGCGCAACCCGCATGTCGGCCTGATAGGAGCGGAGCCCTTCATCAATGGCGTGGCGGGCCTGCTCGGCCGGATCGAGGCGGCGGGTCTGACCAACGTGCGGATCTGGCCGGACGTCGCTGGGCCGATGATGGCGCAGTTTCCGCCCCAGAGCCTGGAGCGCGTCTTCATCCTGTTCGCCGATCCCTGGCCGAAGAAGCGCCATAACAAACGCCGCCTGATCGATCGCCCGCTGCTGGATCAGCTCGCCGTGCAGATGAAGCCCGGCGGCTTGCTGCGTCTCGCCAGCGACGACCGCGACTATATTCACTGGATGTTGGAGCGCCTGGTCGCCCATCCCGCCTTTGCCATGACCGCCGAGACCCCGGCAGATTGGTTGCGCCCGCCGGAAGATTGGCCCGGCACCCATTTCGAGGCCCGCGCCCAACGCGCGGGGATCGAGCCCGCCTACCTGGGTTTCAGGCGGATCTAGGGCTTGTCCGGCTTACGCTGAATCAATTGGTTCAGCGTCATCAACTCATTCGTTGGCGACGACAACATCACCCCTCACCCTGAGCAACGTCGAAGGGTCTGGGCAAACTCATCGTCGCTTCCCGCCACCCGACCCTTCGACAAGCTCAGGGTGAGGTAAAATATTGTTAATTATAAAAGAATCGTCATCGCGAGCGAAGCGTGGCGACCCCAGTTCCCGCGGGGCTGGCGGCGGGCGCCCGATAGATGGCCCGCCCCGCGTCGCTCGCGGTGACGACCGGCGATGTGATTCAACCCGAAACAAACAGTTTCTGAGTTAATGCACTTATCTGTGTTGTTGTTGATGGGGCTCTTGCATCCTCCTCCTGTGGTCAGGGGCCTGGAAGGGCCAGATCCCCCGCCACAAGAAGAAGGGAATGCGATGAAGATCGTACCTTTCTTCTTCCGCCTTCGGTTCCAGCTCTTCGGCATAGCCGTAGACCTGACGATCCGTCGGTAGAAGGCGCCGAGGAGGGAGCAGCAACTCTCTCCTCGGATGCCCGAAAGATAGCGCGTCGCCGCTTTACAGACAAGACATGCTAAACGTCGCGCAGGAGATGGCGACGAATTGATTGCAGTTCACGGCGTTTCGGCTATATTCCCGTCAGATTCCCTATCGAGTTTGGGCTCGATGTGCTGTTGAAAGTGGGCCTGCGGCCCACTTTTTTGTTTGTTGTTGAAGTTTGAGCGGGAGCGAAGCCGGGATGATGGACGCCGATGGCGCCCAGTCGCCGTTGACGGTGCGGGTCGAAGCCATGATCGCGCCGTCTCTTGAGGCGATGGGTTATCAGGTGGTCCGGGTCGCTTTGACCAGCGGCCGCCGCGCGACGCTGCAGGTGATGGCGGAGCGGTTGGACGGGCTGGGCATGGCCGTGGATGATTGCGCGGCGATCAGCCGGGCGATCTCCGCCCTGCTGGACGTCGAGGATCCGATCGAGGCCGCCTACACGCTGGAGGTCAGCTCGCCCGGCATCGATCGGCCGCTCGTGCGCCGCGCGGATTATCAGCGCTTCGCTGGCTTCGAGGCGCGGGTTGAGACCCACCGTCTGGTTGAGGGCCGCAAACGGTTCCGCGGCCGGATGATGGGCATGAACGACGCCGATGAAGTGATCGTCGTCCAGGAAGGCGTTGAGTATCTAGTCCCGTTTGCGGCGATCCAGCGGGGCCGGTTGATCCTGACCGACGAGTTGATCGCCGCAAGTCCAGACAAGCCGCGCGAAAGCGCGGGAGAGCTTCCACCCCAAGATATCGAAGATTGATCCGATCCGATGAGCAGGCTTCGCGTTACCGTCCCCGAGATCTTCTCGCCCCAGGCGCGCACAGAAATGCTGCAGGTCGCCGACGCCGTCGCGCGCGAGAAAAGCATCGACCGCGAGGAAGTTCTGGTCGCCATGGAGCAGGCCATCCAGAAGGCCGGCCGCTCGAAATACGGCGCCGAGCATGACATCCGCGCCGAGATCGACCGCACCACCGGCGACATCCGGCTCAGCCGCTTCCGCGAAGTGGTCGAAGTCGTCGAGAACGACGCGACCCAGATGCCCTACGCCATGGCGAAGGCGCGCAATCCGGACGCCGAGGTCGGCGACTTCATCGTCGATCCGCTGCCGCCGATCGATTTCGGCCGCATCGCCGCGCAGACCGCCAAGCAGGTGATCGTGCAGCGCGTGCGCGACGCCGAGCGCGAGCGGCAGTACAACGAGTACAAGGACCGCATCGGCGAGATCGTCATCGGCATCGTGAAGCGGGTGGATTTCG
>JBMLRS010000645.1:0-1584 GCA_049240905.1 Elsteraceae bacterium | reverse complement strand
CTTGCCGCGCGGCGCCCCGAGATCGACCCTGCCGTCATAGGCGATCTTGCCGCGGCTGGAGGTCTCCACCAGCCCGCCATTCCCGCCGTTCGGTCCGCCCTTGACGCTGGCCGACCCGGAGAAGCGGGTGCCTTGCTCCGACCAGGCGATGATCTTGCCGCCGTCGCCTTGGTCGGTCGCGTCCGCGCGCAGCGAGGCCGCGGGGCCGACCGTCACGGTGGCGGATGTCGCGACGCCCGGCCGTCCCTGATAATCGCCGCCGACGAGAATCGTTCCGCCGCCGGCGGGGCCGCTTGCGTCGACCGAGGCCGCGCCGGAGAGCGTCACGTCGCCGCCCAGCAGGCTCGCGCGCCCGCCCTTGGCGCCGTCTGCGGCGCCGGTGACGTCGATCCCGCCGCTGTGGCTGACGGCGCCGCTGGGTCCGCCGTCCAGGATCACTTCGCCGTCGATGACGGCGACGCTCTGCGCGCGGAGCAGACCTCGATTGTTGACGGCCTGGGCGATCACGCCCTCCGCCGCGCGCGCGGTCAGCTTCACCGTTCCGCCGTCGGCGCGGATGGTTCCGGACTGATCGACCAGCGCCGCAACCGGTTTGCCGTCGCGATCGGTCGGGGTTCCGTCGACCGATTCCGTGATGTCGAAGGCCAGAAGCCGATCGCCGCGAATATCCAGCACGAATCGCTTGGCCCCGGCCAGCACCACGGTGCCGAGCTTGGCGTCGATCACCCCGCTGTTGGAGACGGCGCGGCCGGCGAGCACGACGTAACCGCCCTCGGCGGCCGAAATGCTGCCCCGGTTCTCGACGATCGCGCCGGCTTTGCCGGGGTCGGAGAAGGTCATCCGACCGGCCATGAAATCCCGGTCCGCTATGTTGGCGGTGGTCGCGACCAGACCGCCAACGTCGATCCGCGCGCCGCGATCGATCAGCACGCCGTTCGGGTTGATCAGCAGCACCTGCCCGTTGGCGGACAGCTGGCCTTGGATCGTGGAGACGTCGCCGCCGGTCACGCGGTTCAAGGTGACGCTGGAGCCGGACGGCTGCTGGAAGCGCACCGCGGATCCGGCGGGAATGGAGAAGCTCTGCCAGTTCAGGACTGCGCGGTCGCTGCTCTGCTGGATCGTGGTCTGCGATCCCGACTGGGAGATCGTCGCCGCGCCGGCGGCGACGGTTCCGTTCTTGACCTGCGCCAACACGGGCCCGGAGACCCCGACCGCAACCAGCGCGGTCGAGGCGATCAGGCGCGCTTTGAGACGGGTGAAGGGCGGGCTTTGCGCCATGTCAGAAGCTCACCGAGAGGTCGAAGAGGAAGCGGACGGGATGCCGGCCAGGGGCGTCGGACGGCGACAACGTTAAGGGTCGGGCGGCGGTTAGGCTGGCGGATAAGCCATGCTGAAGCGTCGCGCGCAGGCCGGCGCCGGTTGAGGACAGCGAGCGCCCGTCGCGCGGGGGATCATAGCTCCAAACCTTGCCGGAATCGAAGAACACGAAGGGCTGCAGGCTGGTGAAGAAGCCGGGCTCCACGCTGACGTCATAGCGCAGTTCGAGACCCGCCGCCCACCCGCTGTCGTTCGCCAGTTCCGACG
>JBMLRS010000644.1:0-4636 GCA_049240905.1 Elsteraceae bacterium | reverse complement strand
AAGGCGGCGTCGACATCGCTCCCACCCAGTGGGCGTCCAGCCCCAGATGGTGGAGCCGCATGGTCAGGCCTTGCATCATCAATCCCGTGCGGCCCTGACCGTAGAGCAGGATGCGATCCGCTCCGGCGATCGCCTCCACAAAGGGCTTCAGCGCGTCCGACGGCATGCGCCGGAACACCGCCTCGACCTCCGCCAGCAGCGGCGCGACGCTCTCCGACAGGGCGCTCATCGCCGCAGCACCCCGCGGCTCAAGAAAATCTCGGTGATCTCGTCCGAGAGTTCCTGGAAGCGCGGATGGCGACGGCCGTCCAGCCCGCGCGGGCGGGGCAGGTCGACCGTCAGGATCCGGTCGATCCGCCCCGGCCGGGGCGACATCACCACCACCCGGTCGGACAGCAGCACCGCTTCGTCGATCGAGTGGGTGATGAACAGCACGGTTTTTCCGCTCGCGGCCCAGATCGCCTCCAGATCAATGCGCATCTGTTCGCGGGTCAGCGCGTCCAGCGCGCCGAACGGCTCGTCCATGATCAGGGTCACCGGATCCTGGACCAGCGCGCGCGCGATCGCCGCCCGCTGCCGCATCCCGCCCGACAGTTCGAACGGATAGCGGTCCTCGAACTCGCTCAACCCCACCTTCTCCAGCAGCCGATGGGCCGCCTCGCGATAGGCGGCGACGCTCTCCCCGCGCATCTCGATCGGGAACAGCACGTTCTGCAGCACCGTGCGCCAGTCCAGCAGCACCGGCGACTGGAACACGATCCCCACTTCGCCGCGCGGCTGGGTCACCGGCTTGTCGAACAGGCGGATCGCGCCGTCGCTGACCGGGATCAACCCCGCGATCAGCCGCAGCAGGGTGGACTTCCCGCAGCCTGACGGTCCGACGATCGAGATGAACTCCCCTTCGGCGATGTCCAGCGAGACCGAGTCCAGCGCATGCGTCGTCTTCAAGCCGCGCCGGTAGGTCTTCGACACCCGGTCCAACTGGATGCAGGGCGGGGCGGTCGTCGCTGAATTTTCGGGCACGGGGCGCCTCTTGACCGATCAGATTGGCTAAGAGACTGTCGTGATCGGCTCGGCATACGCAAGGAAAACACAAAAAGTTGCGGCGGACATGCGCGGATGGCTGAGACGGATCCTGGGCGGCTGGCGCATCCTCGCCACCTTCGCCGGCTTGCTGCTGTTCTGGCAGGCGATGGTCTGGCTGACCGGGGTGAAGCCCTACATCCTGCCGGCCCCCAGCCAGATCCTTCTTGATCTGTTCAAGCGGCGCGAGACCGTGTTCGGCGCCATGCTCTACACCATGCAGCCGATGTTGCTGGGCTACGGCATGGCGGTGGTGGTCGGCGTCGGCCTGTCGCTGCTGGTCGTGTTCTCCCGCGCGCTGCAGGCGGTGATCTATCCCTTGATCGTGTTCCTGCAGATCGTGCCGAAGATCGCGGTCGCCCCGCTGTTCATCATCTGGTTCGGCTATGGCCTGCTGCCGAAGGTGCTGTTGGTCTTCCTCTTGTCCTTCTTCCCGATCGTGGTCAGCAGCGTCAGCGCCTTCCGCTCGGTCGACGCGGACATCATGGATCTGGCCAAGGCCACCGGCGCCGGCGCCGCGCGCATCTTCTGGAAAGTGCAGGTCCCGCATGCGCTGCCCACCTTGTTCACCGGCTTCAAGGTGGCGGCGGCGCTCTCCTCGACCGCGGCGGTGGTGGCGGAGTTCGTCGCCTCCGACCGGGGCCTCGGCTACCTGCTGCTGGAATATAACGGCACGCTGAACACCAGCATGGCCTTCGCCACCATCCTCGTGCTCAGCGCCATGGGCCTGCTGCTCTATGGCGTGGTGGAGCTGATCGAGCGCGCCGCCATCCCCTGGCATGTCTCGCGCCGCGCGGTGGAGGCGATGGACCCGAGCGTTTGAGGACCAATCAAAAACCAAAAGGAGAGGAAACCATGACGCGATTTCTGACGATCACCCTGCTGGGCTGCGCGCTGCTGTTCTCCAGCGCGGCCAGCGCGCAGGACAAGGTGCAGTTCCGCCTGAACTGGATTCTCTACGGCTTCCACACCCCGTTCTATCTGGGGCTGGAGCGCGGCTATTATAAAGCTGAGGGGATCGACCTCACCATCGGCGAGGGCCAGGGCTCCGGCCGCGCGGTGCAGACCGTCGGGGCCAAGGGCGACACTTTCGGCCTGTCGGACGGCGGCAGCGTGATCGGCGGGGCCTCCAAGGGCGCGCCGGTTCGATCGGTCATGGCCATCACCAACTCCTCGCCCTACGCGCTGACCGTGCGCGAGGACAGCGGCGTGAAGACGCTGAAGGATCTGGAAGGAAAGACCATCGCCAGCGCGCCGGGCGAGGCCGGCTTGCTGCTGCTCCCCGCCTTCCTGCGCAAGAACGGCGTGGACGGCGACAAGGTCCGCATCCTGCGGGTCGAAGGCGCCGGCAAGATGGTCGCCTTCGCCGAGAAGCGGGCGGACGGCCTGATGGCCGGCCTCGACAACCAGTCGATCACCTTGCGCGCCCAGGGCATCAAAACCATCGATTACGGCTACGCCGCCTATGGCCTGAACACGGTGGGCCTCACCATCCACGCCCACCACGACACCATCCGGTCCAACCCGGACATGATCCGCCGCTTCGTCCGCGCCACTCAGAAATCCTTCCAGGCGGCGATCGCGGAGCCGGAGGCCTCGATCGCGGCCGGCCGCAAGGTGAAGCCCGATCTGGATCCGGCGCTGGGTCTGGAGCAGTTGAAGGTCGGTCTGTCGCTGATGTCGTCGCCCGCGTCCAAGGATCTGCCGCTCGGCCAGTTCGCGCCGCAGGATTGGGCCGACACGGTGGAGCTGATGAAGACCTACCAGGATCTTCAGACCACCATGAAGCCGGAGGAGTTCTACACCAATTCCTTCGTCTCCAAGCCTGGGTCATAAGCTTGGGCGATGTCCTGAAAGGCAAGGCCGCGGTCGTCACCGGCGGCGCGGCCGGGCTGGGGCTGGCGATCGCCAGGCGCCTGAAGGCGGACGGAGCCGCGGTCTCCCTGTGGGACCGCGACGCCTCCGCGCTGGAGCGGGCGGAGGGCTTCGATCGTCGCCGGGTGGATGTGTCGGACGCCCGCGCCGTCGACCGGGCGGCGCGCGAGACCAAGGCGGCGCTGGGCGGCCTCGACATTCTCGTCGCCAACGCCGGGATTCTCGGCCCGGTGGCGCCGACCTGGGAGGTGACGCCCGAGCAGTTCCGCGCCGTCACCGAGGTCAATCTGGTCGGCGCCTTCCTCTGCTTGCGCGCGGTCACGGCCCTTATGATGGAGGTCCCGAGAGAGAAGCGCTGGGGCCGCATCGTCACCATCGCCTCGATCCAGGGCAAGGAGGGCACGGCGCTCGCCTCAGCCTACGCCGCCTCCAAGGCCGGGCTGATCGGCCTCACCAAGGTGATCGGCAAGGAGCTGGCGACGGAGGGGATCCTGGTCAATTGCGTCGCCCCGGTCGCGATCGCGACCGCGATGATGCAGGAGATCACCGAACAGCGGAAAGCCGAGCTGCTGGCTCGCATCCCCATGGGCCGCTTTCCCACCGTGGAGGAGGCGGCGGAGATGGTCGCCTGGCTCTGCTCCCCCGCCTGCAGCTTTTCCACCGGCGCCGTGTTCGACCTGTCCGGCGGCCGGGCCACTTTCTAAGGAGGAATTCCATGCTGGCCGGCGAAGGCGCGATCACGATCTGGAACGGCATCACGCCGGAGGGGCGGGCTGAATTCTACGCCTGGCATCTCCATGAACATATGGCGGAGCGCGTGGGCATCCCCGGCTTCCTGCGCGGCCGGCGCTACATCCGAGCGACGGCGGAGACCCATCCGGAATTCTTCACGCTCTATGAAACCGAGACGCCCCAGGTGCTTTTGGGCATGGATTACGCCAACCGGCTGAACGCGCCCACCCCCTGGACCAAGAGCGCGACCCAGGGCTTTCGCGACACCGCCCGCGCGTTGACCACTGTCGCCTACAGCGCCGGCCCCGGCGCCGGCGGCATGCTGGCGACCTGGCGCTTCGACGCGGCGGAAGGCCGGGCGGAGGATCTGCGCCGCGCGCTCTCGGTCGATGTCCTGCCCAAGCTCAACCGCTGGAAAACCCTGGTCGGCCTGCATCTCTGCCTGACCGACGGCGCGGCCAGCGCGGTGAAGACCGCCGAAAGCAAGGACCGCACGGACATCGGCGCCGCGCCCAACTGGGTGCTGATCGCGGAGGCCTGCAGCCTCGAAGACCTCCAGGAACTGGCCGCGGGCCCTCTGTCCTCGGCCGCGCTGGAGAAACTGGGCGCGCGCGGCCCGGCGATCATCGATTACTATCGCCTGGAATTCATGCGCACCAAGACCGCCTGGAGCTGACCATGCCCGTGATCGCCTGCCTGCACACCGCCGACAGCAACGTCGCGGTGTTCGACGCCGCCCTCGCGCAGTTGGATCTCGGCGCGCACGTGATCCTGCGCCACGCCGTGCGCGCCGACCTGCTGCTCGATTCCGAAGCCGCCGGCGGCATGACGCCCGAGATATCGGCGCGCGCCGGCGACGCCCGGCTGGCGCTCGCCCACGGCGCGGCTGTGGTGATGCTCACCAGCTCGCCCAACGGCCGCGCGGGCGGGGGGGGCGGCGCCCGCG
>JBMLRS010000643.1:0-1535 GCA_049240905.1 Elsteraceae bacterium | reverse complement strand
CTCCAGATCATCCATCACCGCGCTGTCGGCGACGCCGATCTGGCGCCATTGGCCGTGGGTGTAGTCGGCCAGGGTGGCTTCGGTGATCTCGGTGTTGGCGCGCAGCCCCTTCGGACCGGTCTGCACGATCTGGCCGATCAGCAGCTCTTTCTGGCGGTTGTTGAAGCTCCGCTCCAGGATCGCGCGCTCGTCGTCGCGGTCCTTCGCCAGACGCTCGATCTCCTGGCGTTCGATCGCCAGGGCGCGCTCGTCCTTGTCGACGCCGCGGCGGGAGAAGACGCGGACCTCGACCACCGTTCCCGCCACGCCGGGCGGCACCCGCAGCGACGTGTCGCGCACGTCGGAGGCCTTCTCGCCGAAGATCGCGCGCAGCAGCTTCTCTTCCGGCGTCATCGGGCTTTCGCCCTTGGGCGTCACCTTGCCGACCAGAATGTCGCCCGGCTTCACTTCCGCGCCGATATAGACGATGCCCGCCTCGTCGAGGTTCTTGAGCGCCTCTTCGCCGACGTTCGGGATGTCGCGGGTGATGTCTTCCTGGCCCAGCTTGGTGTCGCGGGCCATCACTTCGAATTCCTCGATATGGATCGAGGTGAAGACGTCTTCCGACACGATCCGCTCGGAGATCAGGATCGAATCTTCGAAGTTGTAGCCATTCCAAGGCATGAACGCGACCAGCACGTTGCGGCCCAGGGCCAATTCGCCCAGCTCGGTCGAGGGACCGTCGGCGATGATGTCGCCCTTCTCCACGATGTCGCCCACCTTCACCAGCGGACGCTGAGTGATGCAGGTGTTCTGGTTGGAGCGCTGGAACTTCAGCAGATTATAGATGTCCACGGCGGACACGTTGGTCTGCGTCTCGCCGGTCGCCCGGATCACGATGCGCTGCGCGTCGATCTGGTCGACGATGCCGCCGCGGCGGGCGGCGATCGCGGAGCCGGAGTCATGCGCCACGACGCCTTCCATGCCAGTGCCGACCAGCGGCGCTTCGGCGCGGATCAGCGGCACGGCCTGACGCTGCATGTTGGAGCCCATCAGCGCGCGGTTCGCGTCGTCGTTCTCCAGGAACGGGATCAAGGCGGCGGCGACGGACACCAGCTGCTTTGGCGACACGTCGATCAGGTCGATCTCTTCCGGGCGCACCATCACGAAATCGCCGGCCTTGCGGCAGCTGATCAGCTCCTCCGCCAGGCGACGCTCGGGGGTCAGGCGGGAGTTCGCCTGCGCGATGATGTATTTGCCCTCTTCCATCGCCGACAGATAGACCACGTCGTCGGTGACGTAGCCGTTGGCGATCTTGCGGTAGGGGCTTTCGATGAAGCCGTACTGATTGACCCGCGCGAAGGTCGCGAGGCTGTTGATCAGACCGATGTTCGGACCTTCCGGCGTCTCGATCGGGCAGATGCGGCCATAATGGGTCGGGTGCACGTCGCGGACTTCGAAGCCGGCGCGCTCACGCGTCAGACCGCCCGGCCCGAGGGCGGAGAGGCGGCGCTTGTGGGTGATTTCCGACAGCGGGTTGGTCTGGTCCATGAACT
>JBMLRS010000642.1:0-1260 GCA_049240905.1 Elsteraceae bacterium | reverse complement strand
CACGTTCCGAAAGCCAAGCGTCGCCGACAAGCGCTCCATCTTCGCGGCGAGATCTGCGAAGCGCGTTTCCGCAGCGGCGATCAGGTCGATCTTGTTGATCGCGATGATGAGAGAGCGGACGCCCAGAAGCGAAAGAATCGCGGCGTGCCGTCGGGATTGCTCGCTCACGCCCTTCCGCCCGTCAATGATCAGCAGGGCGAGATCGGCGGTGGAGGCGGCGGTCGCCATATTGCGAGTGTATTCCGGATGGCCGGGCGCGTCGGCGAGAAGAAAGCTGCGCCGCCCGGCGGCGAACCATCGATAGGCGACGTCGATCGTGATGGACTGCGCGCGTTCGGCCGCGAGACCGTCGAAGGCCAAGGAGAAGTTCAGGAAATCCGGCTGCTCGCTCGATCGTTCGGCGGCGTCCGCGAGAGCGCTCAGTTGATCCTCGGTAAGAGCGCCGACGTCATGCAGCAACCGACCCAGCAGGGTCGATTTTCCGTCGTCCACCGACCCGCAGGCCACCACGCGAAGGGGCGCGCCGCTCAAAAATAGCCCTCCCGCTTCTTGTTCTCCATCGAACCGCCGCCGGCCGCGTCCACGAGCCGACCCATGCGTTCGGACCGGCGCGAGGCGGCGATCTCGTCGATCACCGCCGAAACGGTGGCGGCGTCCGAGGGGACGGCGCTGGTCAACGGCCAGCAGCCGAGGGTTCGAAAGCGCACTCGGCGGAGCTGGGGCGTCTGCGACAGCCAGTTCTTCGCGCGATCGTCATCGATCATGATCAGCACCCCGTCTCGGGTCACGACCGGCCGCTCGGCCGCCAGATAGAGCGGTGGAATCTCGATCTTTTCCGCGTCGATGTAACGCCAGACGTCCAGCTCGGTCCAGTTCGACAGCGGAAAGACGCGCATGGTCTCGCCCGGCGCGAGCCGCGTGTTGTAGTTCGCCCAGAACTCCGGCCGCTGTCGGCGCGGTTCCCAGACATGACCCTCGGCGCGTCGGGAGAAAATCCGCTCCTTGGCGCGCGACATCTCCTCGTCGCGTCGTCCGCCGCTGATCGCCGCGTCGATGCCGAACTCGTCCAGCGCGGCGCGCAAAGGGGCGGTCAGCATCGTCCGCGCATAGGCCGCCGGAGATGCGTCAAAGGGGTTCGCAGCCTCGGCGGCCGGCACTCCGCGGACGATGAGCTTCAAGCCGTGGGCGGCGACGACCGCGTCGCGATGGGAGAGCACGGCCTGGAAATCCCAGCCAGAGGCGATATGCAGCAAGGGAAAG
>JBMLRS010000641.1:0-1938 GCA_049240905.1 Elsteraceae bacterium | reverse complement strand
ATAACATCGCGCTTCAGGCGGCGTTGGACGGCCAGGGCGTGGCGATCGGCCGGCGGCTCTTGATCCGGGAGCATTTGCGCGCCGGCCGCCTCGCCCCGGTGGTCGACCTTGTCGCCAGCGCGCCAAACGCGGGACACTGGCTGATCAGCGCGCGCCACCGCCGGTTCTCGTCGGCGATGACGCGCTTCGTCGATTGGCTCAGCGCCGAGATCACGGAGGCGAGCGCCGCCTAAAGCCTCGCAGCCGAGCCTGCTCAGAACCCTGCTTTCGCGATTCAGACCAAGCGTGAAAACGCGCTAGGCCTGCTTCTGCCGATAGGCGAAGGCGGCGTCGAACTTCCCCTTCACATACTCACCGCAGGTGACCGGCTTGTACTGCGTCTCGCCTACTTCGGCGCCGAATAAGTCGCGCGGATCGATCACCGCGTCATAATCGGCGTCGAAGAACAGCGCCATCGAATGACGCTCCCGGCCGGAGCTGTTGATCACCCGGTGCGGAGTGGAGGCGAAGCGGTCGTTGCTCCAGCGCGCCAGCAGATCGCCCACATTGACCACGAAGGTGCCGGGGATCGGATGGGCGGTGACCCAGTCGCCGCTCTTGCCGCGCACTTGCAGCCCGCCGACCTCGTCCTGCCACACCAGGGTCAGGCAGCCGTAATCGGTGTGCGGGGCGACGCCGAACTGCTTGGAGCCCATCTCCGGCGGCTGCGGCGGGTAGTAAACCACCGATCCGCGCGCCAGCGGCTTCTTGAAGCGTTCGGCGAAGAAGGCGGGATCCACCCCCAAGCCCGCCGCCACGCCGCGCATCAGCCGCAGCCCGCAGGCGACGACCGCCTCGTAATAGGCGTAGAGATCGCGCTGCACGGAAGGCTCGAAGTCGGGCCACTGATTGGGGCCCATCAGCATCTTGCCGGCCATCACGTCGGGATCGCTCTCCGGCAGCTCCAGGCCCCAGACGAAGCTCTCTTTCAGATCGACCTTCGCCTTGCCGTACATCTTGGCCTCGCCGACCGAGAGGAATCCGCGATGGCGGGCGTTGGCCTTCACGGTCAGCTTCCGCTCCATCGGATGGGCGAAGAAGGCGCGCGCGGCGCGATCGGCCGCCTGGATCAGAGCCTCGTCGACCCCGTGATTGCGCACATAGAAGAAACCGATCTCCTCCGACGCACGGCGGATCTCTGCGCCCACGGCGGCCAACCCTTCCGGGGTTTCGTTCAGGAGGGCCGAGACGTCGATGACCGGGATCTCATCGACCGCGATCTCGCGGACCTTCGCGTAGCTAGACATGACGCCACTCCGACAGATCGTCCGTATTCGGCGGGGAGAGACCGAGAACATCGCCCTTGGTGGTGACGCCCAGCCCGTTCAGCAGCCGGTTGGAATAGTTGAAATAGGCGCAGACCTGGTTGATCTCGAGGATCTCGCCGTCATTGGCGCCGGCCGCGCGCAGCTCGGCCACGTCGCTCTCGACCATGTTCGCCACATCAGCGGTCAATTTCCGGGCGTAGCGCAGCAACGCCAGCTCCTTGCCCTCGAACATTTCTTCCGGGCGGCCCTCGTAGAAGGCGCGGTAGATCTTGTCCGCCCTGGCCTGATCCGCCAGCAAGCGCGAGAGGCCGGCGAAATGATGCGAGACGCTGTAGTCGCACTTGTTGGTCATGCTGGTGTAGACCGCGACGCATTCCAGAAACCACACGGGAAAGCTGTTGCCGGAATGGTGCAGCACGCTCTTGTACAGGGCGCTGTGGCCTTCCATGGTGTGCGGGCGCAGGCTGTGCGCTTTCATCACGTTGTCGATCCTGTCATCGGGTCCTTTGACGCGGTCGTACAGCGTGCGCAGGTAACCTTCGGACTGGTCGTAGGGGATCAAGGCGATCCAGGCGGTCATGGGCGAAAGATCCGGAAAAACTTTTGGGAGTGAGATGGTTTCATGAAAAAG
>JBMLRS010000640.1:0-1519 GCA_049240905.1 Elsteraceae bacterium | reverse complement strand
GACGTCCATCGCGGCGCGCTGATCAAAGCTGATCCGAACGCCGGCGGCTTCGGTGGTGACCCGATAGCCCGTCTCGCGCGGCCAGTCGAACGCGAAGCGCGTATAGGTCGGGTGTTGCCCGATACGCACGGAGAGATTCGGGTCGCCGGGTTCGAAGGCCGGGGCCGCCGCGGCAGGCGTAGACGGAGCGACGGCGGCCGGCGGGGCTGCGGCGGGCGTCTGCGGCGCGGGAGGCGTCTGAACCGCGGCGGGTCGCGCGCCGGCTGGCGCGTCGATCAGATCGATCACCGACGAGGCTTCGCTGTTGAAGCTGCGCAGGGTGACCGGTTTGCGCAGATCAAAAATCACGCTGCGGCGGTCATCCGAGATGCGGCCGTTCGCCAACCCCTCGCCAGCCCGACGCAGCGCGGCGGGATCGCCGGTCCAGGGCTCGGCGAAGCGCAGGGTCAATTGGGTCGCGGTAGCGGTGGCCTCCACGGCGGTCGGCCTGGCGAACTCGAACACGATTCGAGCGAATCCGTCATGCTGCCCGCTGCGGAAATCACCGGGCTTGGCGACGGCCGGCGCCGCCGCGAGCAACGCGACGACTGACGCCGCCGAGAGCAGGTGGCGGGCGAGGCGCGTAAAACTCATCCGAAACTCGCAAGAATGGCGTCAATCTCCGCTTGTCGCTGCGCCTCGTCCGGCAATTGAGGGCCGTTCAAGAGATCCTTGTCCGCTTTCGGACCGCTGCTGGCCGCGGGAGCCGGCGCCTCATGCTCCACGGCGATCGCGCCGAAGGCGTTGAGCATCGCGTCGATCCGGCCTTCGATATGCTTCAGGGTCTTGACGACCTTGTTGATGCGTTGGCCGGTGATGTCCTGAAAATTGCACGCCTCGTAGATCCGCGTGACGTGATTGGTGATCTCCTCCGCGATCGGGCCGCCCGCGCTGCTCGCGATGCGCTCCAGCGCCTCGCAGGTGTCGAGAATTGTGCCCGTCGCGGTCTCCGTCGCGCCGACCACCGCGTCCAACTCGTCGGTCGCGGTCGGAATGTCCTGGCTGCGGATATGATGAGGGTTGACCGCCGCGATCTCCGCCTTCGCGTTCTGGATGAACTGCGACAAGGCTTCGAGCTCGTAAAACATGCGAACGTCGGCTGGCGTGATCTCACCCTTGAGGCTCTCGAGCACCTCGCCGACGACGGCGGTGACGTCCGCGCGGGACAGAGCGGAAGGGCTCGCGGCGCGCAGCGACGCGATCTGCTTTTGGACATCCGCTCCGGGCGCGACCGCTTTCATCCTCCTGTCCCCAATCCTGTCGTAAACGGAAGCGCTGGGCGCCGCGTCACCGAGGGGCCGGCGCGGCGGGCGCTTGCCCTTGCACCGCCAGAATCTGCGTCAGGAGCTTCGCCTTCTCAGGCTGCATGCTGGCGAGAATCGGGGCGACCTTGCCCTCCTTCATCCGCTGGGCGACCCCCAGCAGCACATCCATCTCAAGCTTGTCGAAGATCTGAGCGGCTTCCTTCGGCTTCATCGAT